>CAYYUU010001137.1:0-2702 GCA_964474955.1 uncultured Alcaligenaceae bacterium
GGGTGGAATACGAGTTGTCGATTCCGATTGGTTGTCTGGTGTGGCATCTCCATTGCGTAACGCCTTGAGCATCTTAGCCATCAGTGGTCTCCGTCTGGTGGTTCTCTCGCTGTGAGTGCATCATCAAGTCATCTGCGGTAGCACGAGTAGGTACTTGCTTTTCGCTCCGCGAAAAGCAACCTTCCCAAAACGCAACACTTGTTTCTCCGACCGATCTCGAGAAAGCGTCCGCAAGAATGCCTTCTCATGAAGCCCCGCGCTTGGGAGCTGTCTCGAACAACCGGTATGTCACCAGTTCGTCGGTCGATTCTTGGTCGCTCTGTCTCTCCTTTTGGGGCGGCACCGCGACCGTGAATTGCGTGTCTCCATGACCGGCCACTGGATCGTGACTTTGGTCTTCGTCGGGTTCTAGCTCCCCCTTCAGATCCAATCCGATCTCGGCGATGGCTTCGAGGGCAACTTCGGCATCGATCTTCTTGGCATCGCACGCCTCGGCAACCAGCAATGCCTGGAACCCCACTTGGTTCAACAACCGTGGGATGCCAGCAGTCGCTCGCGCGATCATCTCCAGCGACTCTTCGGTGAACACCTCTTGGGGTTGTCCGCCGGCGACACGAACTTGGTGATGCAGGTAATCGATGGCCTCTTCCAGTCCAAGCGGTAGAATCGTTTCACGCACCGCAAGCCGCTGGCAAAAGGAATCGAGTTGCGGCTTGGCCAGATGGTCCAGGATGCTCGGGTGCGAGACGATCAGAACCTGGACGGCCTTTCTTTGACTCGCTTCCAGGTTGCCCAGCAATCGCAATTCTTCCAGAGCTTCTACGCTCAAGGACTGGGCTTCGTCGAGTACGAGCAAAGTCCGCGTTACTGTCGAGAATGTGTCGATGATGAAGTCGGTGAGGCGTAATCGAAGTTCTTGCTCCGACGTTTTTTCATAAGGGAGGGAGAGATCGTAGAGAATCGCCTGGAGCAGGTCCTTTCGCGAACTGATGTGCATGTTCGTCAGGAAGACCGTCGCGGCATCGGGGCAAAGACGCTCGAGGAGACAGTGACACAATAGGGTCTTGCCCGTGCCGACGTCACCTACGAGAAGGGCCATGCCTTCTTCGTTTTGGAACGCTTGCGTCAAGCAAGACAGAACTTCCTCGTGACTCGACGCTGGATAGTAGGAGGCCGTGTCGGGTGTAGGTGGGAACGGTCGTCTTTGCAATCCGAAGCGAGTCAAGTCCATCGAGAAACATCCCCCGTCACACGCAAGTCAGCCTGCGGAACTTCTTCGCGCGGAAACTTTGCTTTGGCAGTGTGCTTTTACCATCGGCAGGGGAGACGAGAAAAGTTCAATCAAGTTTTCCGGCAACGCCCGACTCTTGATTTTTTTCGCTGGATTGGAGGGAACAACTTGATCCCCGCCGTGATATGTTTCCTGAATCAGCCCACTTGTTTAGATGCCCGAGACAACCCCACATCACAATACAACTGCATTCAGTAAGAGGGGTTGTGGATTTGTATGGTAAGCCTTCGCTGGCGTTTGCCCCACCCCACAAAAACCAACTACCGCTACACAGATTCGCAGAACACTCTAATTCCCACGTTTTGCCAACTGTGCAAGCAGCGACGTCGAGACGGTTGGCGTGAATGGGTGGATCGAATTATCCGCCTTGAGGAACAAACAAACTTGGTTCTGGTGATAGCTTCCGAAGTTATTGTCGAATGGATCGAGCCGAGTATTGGCGAGGGCGTGTCCGGGACCAGCGACGCGGGCAAAGCTGGAAGGGTGATCTCCGTTATAGAGCGAACCGTCTCCCGTTTCCGCACGACAGGTCTCTTCGTAGACGAGGTGCTTTTCGCCAACAAGTAATGTGTTGCTTAGCCCGCGAACGAGATCGCTTCTTGCAGTTCTGGATTTCCATTCGAGGATTAGGTCGCCCTTTTGTTGGAGCACTTTCGCCGGAGCAATCGGGCCATTTGCCAACTTGGTCGCCCATAGTTTTCCCAAAGAACCATCGCCCATGCAGACCCCATAGTCCCCGAGCCCGCCTGGCAGGTGCGAATCCTTTTTTCCTTCGTCACCTGCAAGACTCACTGACGATGGCCGTTTTCGAGTTGGACAAAAGTAGATGCTCAAGACAGCTTTCCGGGCTTGCTTTGTCTGTTGGGCATAGGGTTTCGACAAGTCCCACTGCTTGAGGTTGTCGCCTTCCGTCGTGGGGAGCATGGGCGCGATCACCACGGCCCAACTTGCGTAGCCTGGTGCGATGTGACTTGGCGGATACTTGTCGTTCTGCTCGTGGTACTTTTGGAAACCTTCGCCGACGAGCTTGAGGTGGTTCATACACTTCGCGCGAGCCGACGTTTCCCAGTAATAACGCAGCCCGATGACTGCAAGGCCGAGAACGGCGACCACCAACACGACCACGACAACAGCTTCCAATCTGGTGATGCCGGGACGCGATGGGCGGTGGGATAAAGTTGCTTTTCGTTCCGCGAAAAGTTTTTGTCTTCGGGTCTTTTCGCAGGGCGAAAAGCAACTCAATGTCAAATGAGGCTTGCAATGCATAAAGAGCGGTCAAGATCAAGGTTGCGGGTTCTGATCGAAAACGGAGGTCGGTGTCATCGAGAGCTTTCGCCGAATCTCGGGAGCGATCAGTGGAGCACCCGCCGGATCGAGTTTCAGAAAGGTCTCATATTCCTGTCGAGCCTTA
>CAYYUU010001138.1:0-2696 GCA_964474955.1 uncultured Alcaligenaceae bacterium
TGGGTTCGTGCGACGGAAAAATACTACGAGAACGTCCAGCCGGTCGAGCCCTACAACGTGATGTGGGAGCCGCCCAATTCGGACAAGGCCGAGTTCATCATTATGCAGCCGTTCACGCCAAAGAATCGGCAAGTATTGATAGGTTGGTTGGCGGGAATGTGTGATCCCGAGAATTATGGACGACTCCTAGCGTATCGATTTACCAAGGCCAATCGAGTCCTTGGCACGCAGCAGATGGAGACCAAAATTGATCAGGACCGTCAATTGTCCCAGACTCTGACGTTGTGGGACCAACGTGGATCGCGTGTCATTCGTGGAAACGTGTTGGTGATTCCTGTAAACTCGACGCTGCTCTACGTCGAACCGATCTATTTGAAGGCCGAGTCGGCGGCCTATCCCGAGTTGCGTCTGGTTGCCGTCATGCACAACGATCGGTTGAGTTATGCCGAGAATTTCGAAAAAGCATTAGAAGGACTCTTCACGGACGCCACTCCGAAGATCGGTCCTCCGGACATGGACGACAAATCCATGAAGGCTCTCGCCAACGAGGCCAACCGGGCCTTCGAACGAATGCTCGAGTACGAGCGGAAGAAAGAGTTCCGAAAGGCTGGGGGAGAGAAAGAGAAGCTCTACCGGGCGTTGCAACAGATGTTAAAAAGCCCGAAGAGCAAATAATTGAGTAGTAGCCATCCACCAAGGGGGAAGTCACGAGTGTCCGCACGGATTGAAGATTACGCGTTGATCGGGGACTGTCACACGGCAGCGTTGGTAGCCCGCAATGGTTCGATCGATTGGCTATGTCTGCCGCGTTTTGACTCCCCGGCGTGTTTCGCTTCGTTGATCGGAAACTCCGACCACGGGCATTGGCAAGTTTCGCCCGCGAGTAAGGTCAAGTCGATCCGGCGTCAGTATCGAGAAGGGACGCTCATTCTCGAAACGACGTACGAGACCGAGGAAGGCGAAGCCACACTCATCGACTTCATGCCCCCACGCGGGGACGAAATGGATCTGGTCCGGATCGTCAAGGGAGTTCGCGGACGAGTTCCGATGACGATGGAACTGGCACTGCGTTTCGATTATGGATCGATCATCCCGTGGGTCCGAAAAACGGATTTCGGCATCCGGGCCGTCGCTGGACCGGACACGGTGTTGCTTTCGAGTGACGTTCCACTTCACGGCGAGAACTTCACCACTCAGGCGGAATTTACGGTTTCCGAGGGTGAGCAAGTATCGTTCGTTCTGCTCTGGCATCCCTCCCACGAGAACCCGCGAGCATTCCAACACTGTGACAACATCCTGTACCACACGGAGGATTGGTGGCGAGAGTGGTCAGATCGTTGTACCTACGAAGGGCAGTATCGCGAAGCCATTGTTCGATCGTTGGTCACGCTCAAGGCGTTGACGTACGCTCCGACCGGCGGCATCGCGGCGGCACCGACGACGTCTCTGCCGGAGTTGATCGGCGGACAGCGGAATTGGGATTATCGGTATTGTTGGATTCGCGATGCGTCGTTCACGTTGGCCGCTTTGCTTGCGGGAGGATACAAGAAAGAGGCTCGCGCCTGGCGGGAGTGGTTGCTTCGGGCTGTTGCTGGGATGCCGTCGCAGCTCAACCTCATGTACGGACTCGCCGGAGAACGACGATTGCCCGAGTTGGAGTTGGATTGGCTCCCGGGATACGAGGGGTCGACTCCCGTGCGGATCGGCAACGGGGCCTGGAAGCAATTCCAATTAGACGTCTTCGGCGAATTGATCGAAACGCTCCACCTCGCCGCGACCAAAGGGATCGATCATGATGAAAATGCCTGGCGTGTGCAACGCGAACTGGGCAAACATCTCGAATCGGTTTGGACCGAACCCGACGAAGGGATTTGGGAAGTGCGAGGGCCGCAGCAGCACTTCACGCACTCGAAGATGATGGCGTGGGTGGCGTTCGATCGACTCATCAAGAACGCCGAGTTGCTCGAGTTCGAAGGCCCAATCGATCGATGGAAAAGTCTGCGAAAAAAGATCCACAAGGAGGTTTGCGAAAAGGGCTTCGACGCGAACCGAAATACGTTCACGCAACACTACGGCAGCGACACGCTCGACGCGAGTTTGCTCATGATGCCGTTGGTGGGATTCTTGCCGGCGGACGATCCTCGTGTTCTCGGAACAGTGGAAGCCATCGAAAAGGCACTCGCACACGACGGTTTTCTCAGGCGATACACGCCTTCGGAGGTCGATGGAATCGAATGCGACGAGGGGGCGTTTTTACTGTGTAGTTTTTGGCTCGTCGACAACTACGCCTTGCAGGGCCGGAAGGAAGAAGCGACGGAGCTTTTCGAGCGACTCTTGAGTCTTCGCAACGACGTCGGCTTGCTTTCGGAAGAATATGATCCCGAGGCGGAACGGTTGCTTGGAAATTTTCCGCAAGCGTTTTCCCACATCGGGCTGGTGAACTCGGCGTTTCGGCTCTCGCAAATGTAGAGAGCAGGGAACGCGAAATTTATTGCTGCCAGGTTTTTGTTTTGTCGGAGGTCCACGCGGCTCTCGCAATGTCACTTAAAGTCTTGAAATTCTCGGCTTAGGTGTGCGAAGCGGTGTTAATTGTATCAAGAGAACGATTGTCCCACTTCCTTTGCCGGCTCACGCAGCCCCTCTTGTTGGAACCAATCCATGGCCCCCACACAGACTCCTGAGCAACCCAAACTCGC
>CAYYUU010001139.1:0-2696 GCA_964474955.1 uncultured Alcaligenaceae bacterium
AACCGTCGACATTCACGTTGGCAACGTGACGCTCTACCACTGAGCTACACCCGCAGGATTATCCGTGTGCGCTGGTGAAGGCGAACCTTCAATACATCGAATTATAAATGAGCCGAACTTGATTTCAAGAGCGAACCGGAAGGTTTCGTGGTGAGCCTCTACATTTTAGAATGGAGAATCGTAGGACAGGTTTTTGACGTGTCCAGTCATTGCACGGACACGTCAAAAACCTGTCCTGCCGTCACAACGAAGCGATAGCATTCCAAAAGTTAGACGCGCACCCACGACTCACGTTCTGCTTGGTCTGCGTCACGGAATCAACATCACCGCCGGATTCTGGAGTTGCTCTTTCACTGCGTTCCCAAAAATGGCTCCAATGGCCCCGTCGATGACACGATGGTCAAACGAAAAGGAAAGATACACAAGATTCGCCGGGACAATGTTCCCGGCGTCGTCATAGACGGGGCGTTTGATCACTTTTCCTATCCCGAGAATGCCGACCTCGGGATGATTGATGACGGGAGTCGAGATGAGCCCGCCGATGCCGCCGATCGACGTCACGGTGAACGTTCCGTCTTGCAGGTCTTCGCGGCGGAGCTTGTTCGACCTCGCGGTCTTGCTCAACCGGGCGATTTCGCGTGCGATTTCGAAGACGTCCTTGGCGTCGGCGTCGTGGATGACCGGGACGATCAAACCTTGTGGCCCGGCCACGGCGATTCCGATGTTGTAGCGATCGTGCAAAACAATTTCGCCTACGTCTTCGTCGTAGCGAGCGTTGACCAGCGGGATGTGTTTCAGCGCTGCGACGATGGCCTTCACGAAGAACGGCAAGTACGTGAGTTTCACGCCGTTTCTCGCCGCCGCGTGTTTCAAGGATTCTCGCAAGTGGACTAGTTCCGAAACGTCGCACTCGTCGACGTAAGCGTAGTGCGGAATGCTCGTCTTCGACCGCACCATTTGTTCGGCGATCTTGCGACGGAGCCCTTGCATCTTGATCTTGGTCCCCGGTTTGCCGAAGTCCATCGGCAAATGGGGCACCACTTGCTTCTTCGGCCTTTCTGCGGGCGTGATGTGTTGCTTGAGGTCTTCAATCAGCACCCGACCTTCGGGCCCAGTCCCGTCGACTTCGGTGAGATCGATTCCCAACTCGCGGGCCATCTTGCGGACCGAAGGCGCGGCCTTGATTGCCAAGATCGTTGAGGTCGTTCCGTTCGTCGCCGCAGCGGATTTGGTAGACCGAGTTTCCTGAGCAGGTGGCTTGGCTCGCTCGCTCGTTTCGGATTGTTCCGCCGGTGCCGGAGCTTCGCTGGCTTGACCGATCGGTTCGTATGACAACACGATGTCACCGACCTTGACCGCTTGGCCCTCTTCGAGTTTTAGGGCGGTGATCTTCCCGGCGAACGGCGAAGGCACCTCCATCGTCGCCTTATCCGTCATGACTTCCATCAACGTCTGGCCGCGTTTGACCGTGTCACCGATGGCCACTTTCCATTCGAGAAACTCGGCCTCGTAGACGCCTTCGCCCAATTCTGGTAACGCAAAATCCATGACTCGTTTGTCCCTTCTGGGTTGTTTTTCGCTCCGCGAAAAGATTTCGAAAGACAAAACCACTTTTGGCAGAGCGAAAAACGACTCTCGATCCGACCCCGCTAAATCACACCCAGTTCTTTTCCAACAGTCGTAAATGCTTCGACCGTTTTTTCAATCTGTTCGGCTTCGTGCGCCGCCGACATTTGGATTCGGATGCGAGCTTGCTCTCTCGGCACGACCGGAAAACTGAAGGCGATCACGTAAATCCCGAAGTCAAGAAGTCGATCGGCCATCTTCGAAGCCAGAGCGGCATCGCCGAGCATCACTGGCATGATCGGATGATGGCCCGGTTTGAGGGTGAAACCAGCGGCTTCGAGTTTCTGCCGCATCACGCGGGCGTTGGCGTGAAGTTTTTCTCGCAATTCCTTCGCCTCCTCGACTAGTTCGAGTGCCTTCAACGACGCGCTCGTGACGGTCGGCGGCAACGCATTCGAGAAAAGGTATGGACGCGATCGCTGCCGCAGGTAATCCACGACTTGTTGATTCGAGACGGTATACCCCCCAACGGCTCCACCGAGGGCTTTGCCCAACGTGCTCGTGACGATGTCGATGCGGTCCATTACTCCGAGTTCTTCGAGACTTCCCCTTCCGTTCTCGCCCATGAAGCCCGTCGCGTGGCAATCGTCGATCATCACGATGGCGTTGTATTTGTCGGCCAGTTCGCAGATGTCGGGCAGCTTGGCAACGTCTCCATCCATCGAAAACACTCCGTCCGTGGCGATCATCCGCATTCGGCAATCTTGCGAATCCTTCAAGTGTTGTTCCAGTTCGTCCATGTCAGAGTGTTTGTACCGATATCGTTTCGCCTTACAGAGCCGAATTCCGTCGATGATGCTAGCGTGGTTGAGTTCGTCGCTGAGGATGGCGTCTTCGTCCGTCAAGATGGATTCGAAAAGGCCGCCGTTGGCATCGAAACACGATGTGTACAGAATCGCGTCGTCTTTGGCATAGAACTTGGCGATGGCTTGTTCGAGATCGCGGTGTTGGTCCTGTGTGCCGCAAATGAAACGAACCGAAGCCATACCGAAACCGTATTTATCGAGACCGTCGTGGGCCGCCTTGACGATCTCCGGATGGTTCGCCAACCCAAGATAATTGTTGGCACA
>CAYYUU010001140.1:0-2695 GCA_964474955.1 uncultured Alcaligenaceae bacterium
GGTGGTCCCTCACGGTCTCGGAACCCGGCAGGTGTCGGACGATTCGAATGGGACAAGGTAGGAGGGGGAGATGGTTTCTACGTCCAAGTCGATCCCAATGATCACAACATCGTCTTTCTTGAATCTCAGTTCGGAGTGCTCCGCCGAGTCCATCTGTCCTCCGGGCTCACGAAATTCATACGTCCAAAACAGAGCGACTCCAACGGCCCGAGAGACCGGTATAACTGGAACTCACCAATCCTTATGTCGCATTACGACCCACGAGTGATTTACTTCGGTGGGAACAAACTGTTCAAGTCGTATAACCGGGGTGATAACTGGACAGTTATCAGTCCTGATTTAACGACCGCCGATCCGGGGAAAATCGCTGGCAACGTTCCGCATTGTACGATTACGACGATTGCCGAGTCTCCCAAGAACAGAGACATGTTGTTGGTCGGAACCGACGACGGGAACGTGCAATGGACGAATGATGGGGGAAAGACTTGGACAAATATGCGCGATCGGTTTGCGTTGCGGCCGGCGACTTGGTGGTGTAGCCGCGTCGAATTGTCGCATCACGACCCGAACGTGGCCTATGTCTCGTTCACTGGATATCGAGAAGATGATTTCCGGCCATTTGTGTTCATGACTAAAGATAAAGGCAAGACTTGGAAATCAATCATTGGAAATCTCGACAAGATGCAACCTCGTGTGGGGCCGATCAACGTCATCAAGGAAGATCCACGTAATCCAAACTTGTTATACGTTGGGACTGAGTTCGGAGTCTATGTATCGTTGAATCGTGGGAAGGACTGGCTCCCGCTCAACAATGAACTTCCACGAGTTTCGGTTCAAGATTTATTAATTCACTCTCGGGATAGAGAGCTTGTGATCGGAACACATGGGCGCGGTGCTTTTGTGATGGACGTGTCACCACTTCAAGAGGTGACGGAGAAAGTGATGAAATCCGACGTGCACTTGTTCTCCGTTCCGAATTCTGTGATTTGGCAAAGGCTGGTTCGGAAAAGTATTTCCGGAGATCGGAAACTCTATGCGCCGAATCCACCTTTCGGAGCAACTATTACGATATATCTCAAAGACAAAATTGAGGAGAAAGGAAGTTCGTTGCAGATTCTGGATGGCAAGGAGAAGCCTGTTGCAGTCTTGCAAGCTCCGACGAAGGCAGGACTTCATCGCGTGCAATGGGATTTGACGCGTAGCAAGAAGGTTCCAAAGAAGAAGAAAGGAGCCAAGACTCCACGTCGTTCGGGACCTCGGGTGGGAGCAGGTCATTATATGGTGGTTCTCAAGATTGGAGAAAAGGAGTTTCGGCAGCCGTTGGTTGTCGAGGCCGATCCGATACTTGCGAACGCGCCAAAAGTGCTGCGCTGAGAGATAGTAAGGGAGAGGGATAGAGAAGAACTAAAGAGAAAGCGAGAGCGAGAAAACAAAAACAAAGATAAAACAAAAGCGGCAGCTTCGCTGCCGCACTCCAAAACAAAAACAAAGACAACGACACGGAGTGTGCCTACCACGTTAACAGCCGAAACAGTCGTCGTCGCTGGTGGACGCAAAGTTGGCGAAGATCATGGCGTCGATGACGGACATGGCGTTGAGGTTGTATACGCCGCCGCCGATGCCAACACCGCCGAAACCACCGAAGGCGGTATTGCGGAAGATGTCGGTCGTGGAGTCGACGTCAAGGATGGAGTCGGTAGCGTTGAAGATGCCTCCGCCAAATGCGTCGGCACCCGGACCACCGGCCGCTCGGTTGGACGTGAATCGACTTTGCGAGACGGTCGTTGTCCCATCTGCACTGTAGAGGCCGCCACCTGCGGCATCACCGCCTGTGCCGCCAAACGCTCGACCGCCTTGAGCAGCGTTCCAACGAATGATGGTGTTGGTGATCTCCAAAGTGCCAGGGGCTCCGAACAAAGATCCAAGCGTTCCGGTCGCCACACCGCCACCGTATCCAACTCCCCCAGGCCCACCAATCGCCGAGTTGCGGGCGATCAAGCTATCCTCCACCGTGCCATCGACAAACGCAGCCAATCCTTGGAACAAGATGCCACCACCAAAAGCATTTCCGCCATTGGGAACGCTGCTCCCGCTCCCACCGACGGCTCTGTTGGAGCGGACGGTACTTTCGCTGAAGTTGACGACCCCTTGATATCCGTACACCGCTCCGCCATATGCATTGTTTGGCTCAGCAGTGATCGGGATTGGGAACCCAGCAGGAAGGCCGAGGGCGGCCAGGAGGCTCGCGAATTCATCAATGTCGTTGTTCCGTCCGGCGTAGGCTCCGTTGCGGTCGAATGACGAGTTCTCGATGGTTAAGTCGCCGGTGCGCAGTCCCACAAGGGCCGTGAAAGAGCCACTCATGATGGCCCCGCCGGCGGCGGCTCCTGTCGTAAGATCTCCCGTGTTCCCATGGCCTCCAACGGCTTTGTTCCTTCGGAAGCGACTGTTCGAGATGGTCATAGTGGCGTCGTTGTAGATGGCCCCACCGCCGCCGCACCCCGCAAACGTACCCCGACTGTAATTTCCTCCTCGGGCTTGATTGGCACCAAAGGTGGTGTTCTCGATCGTGGCAATGTTGATGTTGTGGATAGCTCCACCCAGACCGACGGCAGTATTGGTGACTTCGGGTCGTTCGCCAAAGTTGGGACCCACAGTGTTGTCGGCTCCCTGTGCGACGTTGCCAGAGAAAGTG
>CAYYUU010001141.1:0-2694 GCA_964474955.1 uncultured Alcaligenaceae bacterium
GGCACAGAAGAGAAAAACTTTTCGCGGAGCGAAAAACAACTTTCCGCATGCCCTCAGGACTCACGAACGTAGGTTATGCCATGATGCATCTTTTCCAGTCCGTTCCGATTGTCATTCTCCTGCTCCTAAATGTTTCGCTCGTTTTCGGAGAGGAACGTCAACGGGTTGCTCAGAAAAAAGTTCGGCCTCCGAACATTATTTTCATCCTAGCAGACGACCTCGGGTGGGGAGAGCTTGGGTGCGAAGGGAATCGATTTCACGCGACACCCAACATCGACAAACTCGCCAATCAAGGTCTTCGGTTCACCCAGGCGTACACGGCGGCTCCGGTTTGTTCGCCGACTCGTGCGAGTTTTCTGTCGGGCCAATATCCGGCTCGCGTTGGCATAACCGACTACTTGCGTCCCCGTGATCCGAAGCACCTTTCTACGAATCACTTCACACTTGCCGAAGCTCTGAAGGCTGCGGGTTACGTGACCGGGCTCGTTGGCAAGTGGCATTTGACGGGATATCGGAATCATGGTGCCAGGGAAATTCCGCCGACGAAGCACGGTTTCGACGAAGTCATGGTGAGTGAGAATCGAGGAATTGGAGGCGGCAGTTATTACTTCCCCTATCACTTCAATCGAGAGATCAAGCAACGGATCAAGGGGAAAGAATATCTCGTCGATCGGTGTAATCTGGAGGCCTTGGAGTTCATCGAACGCAACAAGGATCGGCCTTTCTTTTTGTATCTGAGTCATTACGCCGTGCATACGAGGTTGGTTGGCAAGCCGAAGCTGGTCGCGAAGTACCAAAAGAAGAAAGAAGGTCGCAACACGCCGGGAGCAAAATATAATCCGCACCTCGCCGCACAACTTGAGACGATCGACAATGGTGTCGGTTTGATCATGGCCAAACTCGAAGCCCTGGGGATTGCAAAAAATACCATTCTGATTTTTACGTCGGACAACGGCGGCGAGGGTCGTGTTACTCACAACGGCGGGCTACGTGGTGCGAAATCGACGCTCTACGAGGGAGGCGTTCGGGTTCCGTTCGTCGTGCGCTGGACTGGAAAAATCCCAGCTGGGAAGACATGCGACGTGCCGATCATTACGATGGACTATTACCCCACATTCCTCGAGGCCGCGAAAATAAAACCGAATCCGAGACAAAAACTTGATGGTCGTTCGATCCTCGCGCTTTGGAAGAATCCCAAGGCGAAGTGGAAGCCGCGACCGCTTTACTGGCACTACCCACTCAAGAAACCGCACTTCCTCGGTGGTCGTTCCGGCGGTGCGATCCGCGTCAACGATTTCAAGCTCAAGGAAGATTTTACGACCGGGAAACTGGAATTGTTCGACCTCAAAACCGACCCTTTCGAGAAGAAGAATCTTGCTCAGAAAATGTCCAAAAAGGTCAACGAACTGCACGACCAACTCAAGGCATGGCGGAAGGAAGTTGGGGCCAAGGTCGTGCGACACGCGAAGACGAAAGCGAAACCAAAACGGCGACCGTCGGGTAAACCAATTGTGGGAGTCACACGAAGATTGCCCAGGCAATTTAACATAACCAGAGTTATCGTTTGGAGTAGCCCAACAAGACCTTCTTGGCTCGCCTCGGGAACCTGAAAGCTCCGAGTGGAAACGGGTTCGGAAACCTCGTTCTACGGAGTGGTTGCACTTGAATTAACGAAGCCTTCTTCTTGTCTCTGACTTGATATTTACGCCACCTATGTTCTCTGGTACATACGCCCTCCTTCGATTGTGCCTCGGTTTCGTCCGCGGGGGCGGTCCCCTGCGACCCCCAGAGGAGGGCTCTCTTCATGTCTGTCCCCAATTCCCAAAGTGGCCCAAGTTGCCAAGTTGGTCTCACCTCTTTGCAACATGGCCGACCGAAAGAACTTGGGAGAGTTGTCCGTCTGTGGTGTGTCGCGATCGTCGTCCTGGTCCTCGCGGGTTCGCCGTCGGTCGGGCTCGGGCAGCACTTCAAGAGAGATTTCTTTGAGTCCGAGGACACGAGCTGGGTCAAGGGACCGAGCGACGTCGAGTACATCGAGAAGGTCCACAAACGCACGAATCGTTCGGCCCACGATGGCCAACGTTCGGAGTATCTCCAGATTCAAGCCAAATTCGGAAACCATATCTACTACCAATACCCCATTGGCAAAGCTCGCATCACCGACGAACTGGCCATCAGCGTCTACACCAAGGCCAACGTCCCCGGTATCCAGCTTCTAGCTCGGGTTGTCCTACCGAACGTCCGCCATCCCAAAAGCATCCAGGACAACATGACGTTGGAACTCAAGGGAGACGCCTACAAGTCGCCCGGACGTTGGCGGCGACTCGACCTTTCCAATTTGCCCAAGTTGTTGCAGGAACAGCAACACTTGATGCAACGCCGGCTCGGGCGAAACATCGACACATCGGGAGCCTACATCGATGCCATTATTCTCAACGTGTTCGGTGGTCCGGGGCTCAATGAAATCTGGATCGATGATCTCGACATCGGGCCACTCTCGCAACCGGTGGCTTCGTCGACGGCCCAACAAAAATTGCCTCAGGAGAAGAGCAACGAGGTCCGCCGGGGGGCTCTCGTCAAGTTCGATGCAGGTCACCTCACGGTCGGTCGCTACCGCTACCTCATTCGCGGAATTCGGCCCACCGACACGCCGCTGGGTGTGCTGCGAAAGGCCGGCTTCAACACGCTTTGGGT
>CAYYUU010001142.1:0-2691 GCA_964474955.1 uncultured Alcaligenaceae bacterium
ATCAACTACGGGAATGCAATTTGGTGAGACCATAGGACGAGTCTATAACCTGTCCATGGATTTCTTGGGCAGGTTACAAACCCGTCCTATGGTCCGACATTACCAATTTTGGGCGTCAAAACTCATATAAGGAGTTTTGGACCAACCTGAGAATTCGAAGACTCAGAGCCGGGACTGCTATTCCCCAACTGAGTCAGACGTCGAAGATTCCTCCTACAAATAACGATTCCAAAACCCGAAGTTACACTCAGCTGACTTTGTCCAGCCTTGGGGTATTGTAGGCTTTAGTATATCGTCTCAATTTCCGGATGTGATTAGAGTCTTGCGTATTCGGGCTTTGGAACGCATGGAAAAGTCTCTTCAGAACGGTTCCGTGGATTCGGATGATTAAGAAGAACAAATAGATTGTTTAAATAGGGATGAGGGAGATCGTTGTGGGAATCGGGAAATATTAACATCTGTTTGGCATTCTCAGGATGAGAGGTCAAGTCGCGAAGCAAGACGACCCTGTTCTCCTTTCCAGTCCGCTTGAAACAACTCCAAACCATTTCGTGGTTCTTTCGTCGGAATAGCTGAGAACATGTTTCGAACGATTTTCAGGAGATACCCTAACTATGAAATGTCCTTTTGCTCTCGCAGTAGTCGTCGCTTTGAGTTCTGTTCATGGTGCGTTTGCAGACGAGCCTAAAGTTCGGACGATTGGCATTATCCTCACGGTTCCTTCGTCCGCCGAAAAGATCAAAATTCAAGAAGTTTACCAAACCAAGAACGAAATTTGGGTTTTGTCGAAGGTGAAACGAGGCAGTGGGTTCGGCCTGACCGTCATCAGCAAGACCAAGGACAGCGTGAAAGTCAAGGCGCCGAAGTTGCCGGTCAAGCACTTCGTCGTCGGGAAAACATGGAACTGGAAAAAGGAAAACTACACCTACCTCAAGAACGAAGCACAGTTCCAAAAGAACGTGAAGAAAGCGAACGCCAAATTACTCTTTCGGCGGAAGGGGAACGAAGCCAACAAAGGCGCAGCAGCAACAGAGTCGGCACGGTTCATCGTGATGTATCACAAAAACGCCTTCACGAATGGGAAGACCAAAAAGGGCGAGACGCTTGAGCAGTTGGCCAAGCGCCAGGCGAAACAGTTCGGCGGAAAAGTGGGACGGCTGTTTCGGGCATTGAACGGCTGCACGATGACACTACCTCGCACGGCTGCGAAAAAGCTCTTGCGGGAACCAGAGGTTAAGATCGTCGAAGAAGATCGCCCAGTTGGGATTAACTAGAAACGCGAACTGATAATAGGGCGGTTTCCGCTTGAGTTGGGTACATTTCTACAAGCCCGAAGCGCGAGCGAAGGATCTTTCTTTGGCCTTCGCTCGCGCTTCGGGCTTGTAGAAATGCATGTGGGTGACCTACACAACTGTCACCAAACCAAACGTGATCCGCTCAGTTCTGGAGTCGGAACTTCGAACACCACATCACTCATCCCCTCATTTCCCGCAGCGTCCTTGACCCGCAAGACCAAGACGTAGCTCCCCGGTTGCAGTTTCTCCGTGCGGATCCGAAATGATTCGGACGTCCGATCGAATACACCATCGACTGGAAACACAGTCCCTTTGTTCTTGCCGTTGATCGCAAAAGTCGCTCGCGTCAGGCGAACCATGGAGCCTTTTGCAGTCGCCGTGACGAGAGCCCGGCCATCCTTGATTTCTGCGACCTTCATCTTCACTGTTGCGGCGTCGTGACTCACCGGGAACGTCGTGCTCGTTCGCGAACCGGTCAAGGTTTCTTGGGGTGTATTGTCGTTTCGGTCGCTCGCCACGACTTTGACGCGATACCTTCCGCTCGGCATCGTCGTCGTGTCCCACGTATAGTTTGTCTTGCCAACTTTCCGTGCGAGACAAATCCAATTCTTCCACTCTTGCTTGCGGACATATACGTCGTACGTCAGTTCGTCTTCGTTCGGGTCGATCGATTCCCACGTCAGCTTGAACTTCTTCGGCGATTTGAGGTCCGTCTTATCGAGGTTCGGGACTTCGATCTTGGTGACCTCGGGCGCGTGGTTCGTGTTCACGTATCGCAACGTGACGCTCTGGACTTCCGGAGTAAGACGCGGACTCTTTGTCTTCATGGTAACGCGGTATTGAAGGAATCGAGCCGACGGCGTTTCGATCTTGGCCGTCTTCGGCTCGGTCTGCTCGGTCGACCACTCGCTCCAAGTTTCATCGGGCGAACTGACGTTCCCACTTCGGAAGGCAATGCTCACGCTCGTCCCCGCCGGAGTCCTGGCTCGCCACGTGGCGGCTCCCCACCGACTGAGCATTTTGGCGTCGAGCACTTCCGAGAGAATGGTTGCTTGTTTCGCGTAGGCTTTCTCGAGCGTAAAGAGTTTGCCCGGGTCGCCCGTGCCGAAGACAACCGATCCATCACGCCGCTGGATCATGGAGTGAATTTGGCCGTGGTCGAGTCGTGCGATCTCGGTTCGTTCTTTCGTGTTCTCGTCGACCTGGAAGAGTTGCCCCTTCATGCCCGTCCCGAGGAGCAATTTCCCGCGTTGGCGGACCATCGAAAGGATCATGGTCTTTTCGCGGAATACCTCCCGAACGGTCCCATCGGAATTGATCCGATAAAGACAGTTCTCGCCGACCTTGGGCATGGGCACCGCCGCAGCCGGTTCCGCATCGGATTCGTCAGAGTCCG
>CAYYUU010001143.1:0-2689 GCA_964474955.1 uncultured Alcaligenaceae bacterium
GCGGAGTTCCTTGCCAACGGTAAACCTTCCCATCGGTTTCCGTCATTGTGAGCACCAAATCATTTGTGGAGACCAAACCCGAGTGATGGATGTCTTCGTTGCCAGCAACAACCTGCCAAGCCACCCAATCTCCCTGATCAACAAACTTATTTGCTGCGTTGAGATAACTGAGCGCGGTTCCAACGAATGCTTTGTAAAGGCCAGAATTAGTGTTTATGTGACTCGCGGCTATCAAAAGTTGAGAGTGAGCCGTTGAGGCGAACGTTCGAATTTGGCCTGTAGCGACATTCTGAAGATCTTTAACCGCGTTGCGGGCTGTCTGCCATGTTGATGGACTCGACAGGGCTTTAGAAACGCTCTCGATCGCAGTGTTCACGAACGAGGCAACATCCGTGAGTTGATACACAATGTCCCCCGCCAAAACGAGGGTCCCACCATTTGCAGGGACCATTGTGGAGACAGTACCAGAGCTTGGTGCTGGTATCGTCTCCCAAGCGCCGTTACTCCTCAGTTTATAAAACGTGATTGTGCCCGATTCCCAACCCTGGGCAACCAGGTCGTTCTGATAGGTGGCCAAGCCTTTGATGTAATTGTCTGCCTCGCCTTTGACGACTTCCCAAGGTTCGTTCGGATCCCCTGTGTACCTGGAAATCGTTCCGTCGAATCGCAAAGCATACAAGTTTCCGTCAATCATCGCGGTCTGTCTGGCGGACAGTTCGATTTTCCTCGCTTCGTCATACAACTCTCCCCCTTCCGTCAACCAGTAACGTTGTGCCTCGGAAGAATTGTCAGCGATCATTCGTGGGTCGTCGCTCGGTTTGACGAGAACATTGACTTCCGCTTCGGCGGATGCACCTGCCGGGTCGCTCACGCGTATGGTCAACCTCGCAACACCGTGTTGTCCCCTTTGGGTGACTAGGCTGCCAGAACTCATGCTCACCAGTCGTTGGTTCGAATTCTCAATAATTTGATAGGTCAAGCTGTCCCCATCAACATCGCCGAAGTCCCCAACCGTGCTAAGCGGGATTGTCGCACCGTCTTTGACACTTATTGTTTCGATGATGGATTCTATGTTTGGAGCATCATTAACTGGGGAGACTGTGACGTTCACATTCGTTGTGTCAGTCCGCCCCGTCCCATCGGAAACGGTGTACGTGAACGAATCCGTACCATGAAAGTCAGGATTGGCGACATAAGTAACCGTCCCATCCTGATTGACCGCGACGGTTCCATGAGCTGGACTACTCACCTCGGTGAGTTGCAACGTATCCTGGTCTGCATCAGAGTCGTTCCCCAACAAAGCAACTGTTCTGGGGGTGTCTTCCAATGTGGTAAATTGATCAGGACCGGCGATTGGGCTGTCCTCTCTCTTTGTGACGGTCACGTAGACCTCTGCTACATCCGTCCCGCCATGACCGTCCTCAATGGAATACAGAATCGTGTCCGTTCCCGAAAAATCTGGGTTCGGAACGTAGATGAGGTGATCGCTGTTTGCGGAAATTCGCACGGTCCCACTTTGAGCAAGGACTTCACCGATAGTGATGGTCCCCTCATTATCGGAATCGTTCGCAAGCACGTTAACAATGTTGTTGACAGAATCTTCCTCGACAGTCAGCGTATCATCGACCGCGATAGGAGCATGGTTGTTTTCAGGGTTGTCCTGGCCCGAGTTGTCTTGGCCCGAGTTGTCTGTCGAACCGGAGCCTTCACCAGGGACCGTGACCAAACTTCGAATCTCTGAGGTGAATTCCGCCACAGACTTGGCTTGGGCCGTATCGGTGTCAATCTCCCAGATGACATGACGCTCCCAATCGATCGCTCGCAACACACCAGAAGAATCGATATCAAACTCATTCACTGAGTTACCACCCAAGTCACCGACCAACGTGGTTTCGATGGCATTGAGGTTGGAGATGTCGATGGTGTAGAGCTTGCGATAGCCAGCATACAAAGTTCCATCGGGGGCAAACTCCAAAGTCGGAGCGTAGTCGTCCAGCTCACCCAGTCGAGTTGACGCTCCAGTTGCCTTGTCGATCTCGTAGAGAGTCTTGAAGTCCACTCCATACAATTGCCCCGAAGGGGAGAACGTCAAAGCGTCCATCGAGACACTCTTGCCATTGGCGGTTTGCATGGTCGCGAACCTCTCGACGGTCCCATCGGTCGGATCGATGCGGCTCAGGCCCGAGAGAGACGAGGCGTAGAGCACACCGGTGGTTGGGTCACGGTCCATCTCCCCAAAGAATCCGACATAGTCGATGGCAGTCTCCGAAGCGTCGGCGGTGTCCAAGGAGACTAGATGGTACTTGTGCGGGGAGTTGCTGCCACTTACCGTGGCCAGCAACTGATCGGGACCGGCTTGGTTGGTCGTGTCGGCTTCAAAGGGAACTTCAATCCGGATTTCTATTGATGTGTCTGGGACAGCTTGATCTGAAATCTTGGCGGTCTCGAGTAAGCAGTAGTTTCTTGGAAAACACAGATGTTTGACTGAGTCGTTGAATTGGTCTTTGGGGGTTGTGAAAGAGCACCTCGTGGTTGATGGTGAAGGTAACAACAACACTTCCCTTCAACCACAACAGGTGCGATATGCAAGCTATCGGGCTTTGGAACATCTGGCAAGCACTCTTGGGCGTTTTCCCAGGGCCATTTGATATTTGAGGTTGGTTAGTTTGGGTAATTGTTTTACTTTTCG
>CAYYUU010001144.1:0-2685 GCA_964474955.1 uncultured Alcaligenaceae bacterium
ATCCAGAGGACCGTGAAAGTCAACTTTATCCATGATCTATTTTCCTTTGATGTGTATATAGTTTTTGCGAGTTCTCAAATGTCGACAATGATTTCGGCCAACCATCCGTCGTCGTTTTGTTCTACGAGGAGTCCGTGGTACGTGATGGCCTTCACTTCATGCTCGATGTCGTGTCGTGATCGGTCAAGTAATTCTCCCCACGCTTTGCCCGTCATGCCTTTGGGAGTGACCTCAACTTCGAAGTTCCCGAACAACATGTGGTCGGCGTCGAACCGGATCAAGAGGGCCGTGAGCCAGTCGAAGAGCAGGTAATCGACCTCGTCGCCTTCGATCGAGATTTCCACTTGTTGTTTGGGTTCGATGGTCGAGAGGTCTTCGACGACCGCCGTGAACATCGCTTGCGAGGCTTCTTGGAAGAGGGTGTTCAAGTCGGGCGATGTTATTCGCAGCCCGAGGTCCGCCGTGTGGTCGAAAAATTCAAACATAGATCGCCCGCGCAAAGGGAATTCGAGAGGTCTGAGAAGCAGGACACCAGTGGACGGGGTGAAGGTTCGCCAGCGTCGGTTTTCTGTCAGTGTACCGTGATGAATACGCGGAGGGCAATCGGTGGAGTCAGGAGTTTCTGGTGACAGAAGCGAAATCGGAAATGGTCTGGGGCTACGACCTGATGATCTGGGTTAGCGGAACAAGGAGGCGTTCTACGTCTGCGGGAGTATGATCCGCATGAACCGATATCCGTAATCTTGCAGTTCCATGCGGTACAGTCGGTGGGCGAATGGCTCGAACATCGAATCCAGCCTCTTGGAAGCGGTGGGCGAGTGCGACCGCATGCCGATCTTCGCCGACCACGAGAGGGACGACGTAATGTTCTCCGCAAGCGCCGAATCCAATTTCGGAGAGCATTCCGCGCAACCGTGTTCCGTTCTTGTGGAGTTGTTCTCGCCCTTCCTTGTCCGCTTTAACAATCGGCAACGCTTGCAGCCATCGGAGCCCTACTTGTGGCGGCAATGCCGTAGTAAAGATGAAATGGCGGCACTTGTTGACGAGCAACTCTTTCAGCTGGGCCGAGCCGCAAATGTAAGCTCCCGAGACGGCGAGAGCTTTGCCTCCGGTATGCATTGTTGCGAGGACTTTCGATCGAAGGCCAAGAGCATCCACTAACCCCGAGCCATTCTCTCCTAAGCAACCCGTGGCGTGTGCTTCGTCGACGATCAAATGAGCATCATATCGTTCGGCGAGTTCTGTGAGTTCCGTCAGGGGTGATGTGTCGCCTTCCATGCTGAAGAGTGATTCGGTCACTATGAATCGTTGTTGGTTCGAGCTACTAGATTGAAATGCCTGACGCAGCCCATCTTCGAGATGATTCAAATCATTATGTCGGAATATATATTTCTGTGCTTTAGCTAATCGTAGACCATCAATAATAGACGCATGATTATATTCATCCGATGCGACCCAATCTTGTGGTTCGATTATCGTTGATAGTAACCCTTCGTTCGCGACATATCCGGAAGTCATCATGAGTGTGGCTTCGGCTCCGTGCCACTGTGCGAGTTCGGCTTCGACTTCTTCCCAGATCGGATGATGACCTCGCAAAAGACGGGAAGCTATCCCGCTCCACGAAAATTCAGATAGAAAGAGTTGTTGCTCGAAAAGATGAACGCGACCACCGGCATACCCGAGATAATCGTTGGACGTGAAGTCGATTCCGGTGGGTAAAGATAGCGTGCGATAGCGAGTCTGTTGTTGGAGTTCTTGCAGGGTGTTCGCCCAGCGTTCAAAAAGGCTCATGACGAACTCAATACGGGAAGGCCCATGGCGCGGAAGAGTTTGGCGTCGTCGCTGGCGTCGGGGTTGTCGGCGGTCAGGAGTTTATCGCCGAAGAAGATAGAGTTTGCGCCGGCGAGGAAACATAGAATTTGAAGTTCGCGGCTCATTTTGTCACGCCCGGCGCTCAAACGAACGCGAGCCTTCGGAAACACAACTCGGGTCGTGGCGATTAGCCGCACGAGTTCGACGGAATCGACCTGGCGAGCATTTTCCAGAGGCGTTCCCTGGATCGGGACGAGCGAGTTGATCGGGATGCTTTCGGGAGGCGTTTCGAGTGCGGTCAACTCGGACAGCATCATCAAGCGGTCGTCTTCGTTCTCTCCCATGCCAACGATGCCACCGCAACAGACTGAGATGTTCGCTTCTTGGACAGCTTCCAATGTTTGAATGCGATCGTCGTAAGTTCGCGTCGAAACGATGTTGGGGTAATGTCGTCGCGAAGTATCGAGGTTATGGTTGTAGGCCGTGAGTCCGGCTTCGTGGAGCCGTCGGGCCTGGTCCTCGTTGAGCATTCCGAGAGTCACGCACGCTTCCAAGTCGAGTCCGCGAACAATGCGAACCATTTCGAGGACTTGCTCGAACTGCGGTCCGTCTTTGACTTCGCGCCAGGCTGCTCCCATGCAAAAGCGAGTTGCTCCGAGTTCCTTGGCTTGTTCTGCACGCCGGCGCACGTCTTCAACGTCCATCAAGGTTTCGTTTTCGACGGGCGTTTCGTAGTGGGCACTTTGCGAGCAATATCCGCAATCTTCGGGACAACCACCCGTCTTGATGCTCAGTAAAGCGCAACGCTGAACGTCGGCTGGGTCGTGATGTTGTCGGTGGATTTGTTGGGCTTGCCAAAGCAAATCGGGAAGC
>CAYYUU010001145.1:0-2682 GCA_964474955.1 uncultured Alcaligenaceae bacterium
TGAGGTAGCGAAGGCCAAACCCGAACCGGAATTTCTGTTCCGAATTCGTGGCAGGATGCGAGTCCGTGAGCCCCAAGTAGGACGAAGAATATCATGGCGGAATCTTCTCCAACGGACTGGCACAGGCTCTTTGGGCTCATGCTGACCGACTTTTTCGATGGTTCGCCGTTTCGTGTGGAGACCGAACTGGACGTATCCAAGGTCGGGCAGTTCATTGACGTTCTCATCATTCGCAAAGAACCAGGCGAGATGACTCGTCGCCTGCCGGACGGGATGGAGGACCTGGCGGACTACAACGTGATTAGCTTCAAGTCATACCAAGAAGGATTCACGGCTTGGTCGGCCAAAGAATTGATTGCCTATTACGTGAACTATCGCAAGCAGCTTTCCGACCCCATGATCCCCGAGGATCGCTTCCGTCTATTCGCCGTGTGTGTCCGGTTTCCGAGGGACCTCGCTCGAGTGGCGAATTTGGAGGAAATCCACCCTGGTGTTTCCGAGTGTGACTTGTCGATCGAACGGATTCGCATCATCGTAATCTCAAGGTTGTCCCAGGAGGTCCAAAACGCCTTACTCCAACTTTTCAGCGCTCAGGCCGAACAGGTACAATTTGCACAGCAGTACTTTCGCCACCAGGCGACGCGAACGAGTAGCCTGCTGCAACAATTGTTGACCAGATATCAAGAGGAGGGCCTCGACATGCCTGTCGATCTGGATAAATGGGTGGCCGAGTTTCAAAAGGAACAATTCCTGAAGCTGGACCCGAAAGACCGGCTCGAATTTTTCCGTGGGATGCCGGTGGAGCAACGTCGAGAACTGCACCGGGAGGCTCTCAAGGACTTGTCACTTGAGGAGCGCCTGGAGCTGCTCCAGAGCTTGCCGCAAGAGGAACACCAAAATTTTCTCCAGAGCTTGCCACCGGAGGAGCGCCTGGAACTGTTCCAGAGCTTGCCACCGGAGGAGCGCCTGGAGCTGTTCCAGAGCTTGCCATTGGAGGAACGTCTCGAAGGGTTGGAGCCCGAAGAGTTGTTGAAACGGCTTTCGCCGAACGAAATCCAGGCGTACCTTGACCGCTTGAAGGGGAACTCCGGGGACCAACCCGAAGAACCACCTGGGGAGAATTTAGAAGGTAACGGCTCAACGCAATCTCCCCAAGAATGAGAGCAAATCGCCCATGAACATGTGGAAGTCCGGAATGTTCTGGCAGTTCTTCATGGCCTCCGGAGGCGTGTTGGTGCTCTCGATCGTGATCCTGGGTTTCTTCGCGCTGAACCGTGCGGAGGTGAGCGAGCAGAAGAAACTCGAGAGCGATTTGCTCGTGAAGGCCAAGGTCGTCCAGAACGCTCTGGAAAAGTTGCCTTCCAAATCGGTGGAGAAAGTCCAGTCCCGACTCCAAGAGTTAGAACGCCAGTGGGACGTGCGGATTACGTTGCTCGACCGAGACCGGAATATCCTTGTGACTTCGTCCTCGTTCCGGGAAGGCGAGCAGTTAAACACTAAGGAGGTACGCGAGGCCCAACTCACGAAGAATCGAGGCTTCCACACACGATATAGCCCCGACGAAGGCGAGACAATGATGTACGTGGCTTTGTCCAACGAGCCGAAAACGTCTCAGGCCGTCCAGGTGGATGTCATCCAGGTAGGGATGCGTGTCGGCAAGATCCATAGCCACATGGCTACGCTCCAACTGGAAGTGTGGTTGATCGTTGGGTGCACGGGCGGACTCGGGTTGCTGTTGGCGTTTTTGTTCACGCGTCGAATCATACGGCCCTTGAGCGAGTTGGCCGTCAGCGTCGAGCAGATCGCGGCGGGAGATTATGGCCGTCGCGTGTACGCTGCTGGGCGGAGTGAAATCGGAATTTTGGCCCGGACGTTCAACGAGACGAGCGAACGATTGGCGACGCTCTTCGCCCAACTCGACGACGACCGACAGCAACTTCGGGCCGTCCTGAGTAGCATGGTCGAAGGAGTGATCGCCGTCGACGCCGACCAACACATTCTGTTCGCCAACGAACGAGCCGGTCAGTTGCTCGAATTCGAGACGCGGATGGCCGTCGGACGAAGGTTGTGGGAGGTCGTCCGACACCGATCCATCCAGGACGTCGTGAAGTCGGCGATTTCCGACAACAAGGGCCATCGTCAGGAACTCGAGTGGAAGGGCTCGGACGTTAAGAGTTTGACGGTTCACGCCGGACCGTTGCCGGGCAATCCGCCTCGTGGGGCCGTTCTGGTTCTTCACGACACGACGGAATTGCGACGACTCGAACGAATCCGCCAGGAATTCGTGGCGAACGTCTCGCACGAATTGAAGACGCCCCTTTCGGTCATCATGGCGACGTCCGAAACGCTCCTCGGCGGGGCGTTGGACGATGCGGAGAATAGAGAACGGTTCGTGGCCCGCATTGGCGACCAGGCCGATCGACTCGAAGCGCTTGTCTCGGACTTGTTGAGTTTGGCGCGGGTCGAGTCCGGGGGCGAGACCTTTGTGTTCGAAGCGGTCGACCTCAAGGCGGTCATCCTCGACCGAGTTCGCCGACGACAAAGTTTGGCCGACGCGAAACGCCAACGGATCCTCGTGGAACCTCCGAACGATGGTATATTTGTTTGGGCCGACGAAGAAGCGGTCATCAAGATCTTCGACAACTTGCTCGACAACGCCATCAAGTACACACCGGAAGAAAC
>CAYYUU010001146.1:0-2677 GCA_964474955.1 uncultured Alcaligenaceae bacterium
ATTCTTGGCAGGCTGGGTGTTGCTTTGTGCGAAGTCCGCTTCGGCTGCGACGGCAGCTTTAGGTTTTGCAGGCTATCTCTTGAATGCCTTTCAAGTGTCCGCAGAGTCTTGGCTCGTTTTGGTGGCGATCATTACGGTGGTTGCACTCACAGCACTTGTTTTGTCGGGTGTGCGGAGGTCAAATGCGGCGAACATCGTGATTGTTTCGATCACGCTTTTGTCGCTGGCGGTTTTCGTGGCCGGAGTTTTGCCGCTTGTGTTTGCTGGTGGTTTGTCCAATTTCGAGCCGTTCTTCCCTACAGACGAATCAGCAAACACAGTGATCGGGAAAATCCTCCACGCCACCGCGTTGATGTTCGTCGCATACACAGGTTACGGACGTGTCGCCACATTGGGCGAAGAAGTTCGTGAGCCGGAGAAAACCATCCCTCGCGCAGTGATCGCTACGCTTGTGGTGTCGATGCTTTTGTACGTGGCCGTTGGATTCGTGGCGGTTGGTGTTGTCGGAGCGGATCGGTTTGCTCAAGCCACCAAACAGACGGCAGCTCCGTTGGAACTGATCGCCCGGAAATTTCCGATCTCTGGTGCCGGTTGGATTCTCGGAATCGGTGCCATGACGGCTATGTTGGGCGTCTTGTTGAATCTGATTCTCGGGCTCTCGCGTGTGCTTTTGGCGATGGGAAGGCGGGGCGATATGCCCGAAGCAATGGCTCGTGTGGTCGGCGAGGGGACCACTCCCAGGATTGCGGTGGTCGTGACGGGTATTATCGTGGCCGGACTCGCGGCCATCGGAAACGTCAGGACGACGTGGTCCTTCAGCGCGTTTTGCGTGTTGGTGTATTATGCTCTGACGAACCTTGCAGCACTTCGGCTGCCGGCGGAATCCAGGAAATTCCCTCGTTGGATTGCTTGGATCGGCCTCGCGGCGTGTCTGTTTCTCGCCTTCTGGGTGGAGTGGTGGATTTGGTTGGTGGGGTTGGGGTTAATCGGGTTTGGGATGCTCTGGCACGTTTTGAGGAAACAGCAGAGTTGAGAAATTTGCTTCTCGCTGCGCGAACAGGTTTTTCTTTCCTGACTCTTCGCGCAGCGAGAGGCAACTTTCCAAATCATTGCCGAGATGGACACCGAGGCGGATTACACGCCCACTGGCACAGACTCTTTCTGTTGCGCAGTCTGGAATTTCTTCTCCGCTCGACGTCCCACGGCGCGAATCATTTGGTTGAAAATAATCGTGTGGATCGGATAGAGGACGTACCAGTACAACACGCCGAATAACCCTTTCGGATCGAAGTACGCCGTCTGTGTCAGCATGGATTGTCCGTCCTCGGTGGGCTCGACGGAGAATTGCAGCCACGCTTTTCCCGGCACTTTCATTTCGGCTCGAAGACGCATCAAGTGGTTCGGTTCGACAGCTTCGACACGCCAGAAGTCGAGGGCTTCGCCGGGATAAATTTCGTCGGGATGTCTTCGCCCACGACGCATTCCGACGCCGCCGACTAGTCGATCTAACAGACCTCGAAGTCGCCAGGCCCAGTTGCAGGTGAACCATCCTCGACGTCCGCCAATCCCGGTAAACGTCTTGAAGACCTCCTCGGGCGAAGCCTTCACGCGCACATTGCGGGTTTCGAGAATCATGCCTTCTTTCGTCTCAAGTTTCGGTCTCGCATCTTCCACGTTCAAGCTCGAAACGGAAGTCGACCAAACGGTCTCAATGTCATTGCGTTCCGACCGGTCCAGAGCTTCCGAAACGGCGTCGGAGTAATTCATTGGCTCGAAGGGAAAGATTTCGCGGGCGGTGTTGTCGTGGCAAATGACTTCGGAGCGAAGTCCCTCGATCAGTGGGCGAGAAATCGCCGCGGGGATGGGGGTCACGAAATCGACCCAGTAGGACGAAAGCCTGGGCGTCAAGACCGGGACCGGAATGAGCAGCCGCCAGAGTCCGCGAAGTTTCGCGTAGCCGAGCATCATCTCGCCATACGTCAGCACGTCGGCTCCGCCAATTTCCAAAATCTTATCACGGCAGCGAGGTTCCTCGATGGCCCCTACCAAGTACCGCAGGACGTCATCAACGGCGATCGGTTGACACCTCGTTCGCACCCAGCTCGGACAGATCATGATCGGCACTCGCTCGGTCAAGTAGCGAACCATCTCGAACGAAATGCTCCCTGAGCCGACGATCACAGCGGCCCGAAATTCCGTGACGGGCGGCCCCTCATCGCGGAGAACTTCGCCGACCTCTTGGCGACTTCGCAAGTGCGCGGACAATTGCTCGCTCTTTCCGAGCCCGCCGAGGTAAATGATTTGGCTCACGCCAGCCTCTTTCGCGGCGACGGCAAAGTTCTTGGCGGCCTGTTTGTCTCTATCTTCGAAGCCTTTGTCGCTCGACCGCATCGAGTGAACCAGATAATAGGCGACGTCGATTCCTTCGACGGCAGGACCGAGCGTTTCGGGCTTCAGGACGTCACCCTGGACGACGTCGATGGCATCCGAATGTCGGTGTTGGAATCGAGAAGGATCCCGAACCAGGCACCGAACTCGATATCCCTCTTGGACGAGACGCGGAACTAAACGCCCGCCAATGTATCCTGTTGCTCCGGTGACCAGAATCGATTTGGTCGTCATGGCTTTTCCCAACAATGCAAGAAGACGCGGACAGTAAATCGAAACGCGGACTGTT
>CAYYUU010001147.1:0-2677 GCA_964474955.1 uncultured Alcaligenaceae bacterium
AACAACCATCGGATTCCTTGGTGGGCCGGTTCCTGATTCATCCTATCGAGATCGCGATACGCGGCCAGCACCTTCGCCGTTCCGTACGTCGGGTTAATGTCGTCGGGAGCATGCTGGTTGCCAAACCACAACGGCAGCCACGAACCATCCGATCCTTGCTGCTTCGCAAGATATCGAAAACCTCGTTCGGTCGCTTGCTCGTATTGCTGTTGCCTCGGAATCGGGATGCGGCGATTGCCGTGGACGAAATGAATCTGACCGGGGAGTTTCACTTGATTGATTTCGCTCTCGGTCGTTATTTCCCGCCGCCAAACGTGGATGGCCCGCAGTGCGTGAGCCGTCAAGTCGGTCCCGCTCCGATCAAAGGGCAACGCTCCCCAGCCCCGGCAGAATGTCGGCCAACCGCCATCGGCGTTCTGCAAACGCAGCAACCAGTTGAGACCCGCACACGCTTGCAACCTTGGCGTCTCGTGATCGCAAACGTACTCGAACCTCTGCTCGCGGATCACCGCAACGAGGCGTTCGCTGGGCGAACTTTTGAGGAGTTTTCTCAGATGAGAAACCGCGAGCAGAGCCCCCGGCGTGTCGTCCGCATCGGGCACGCCACCCGGAAGCGGAGTCCATGCCCACGCACCAGGCGGGGCTCCCGTGTAAGGATGTTTTTCGCGATATTGTTGGCCCAAAATCCAGCCGAGAATTTCTTCTTTTTTTTCCAGAATTTCCAGATCGTCGGCAGCTGCGAGAGCATTGAGTGACAGGGTGGTGACCCACGTTGACAAGTTGGTGTCAATCGGCCAGCTCCCATCGGACCTCACATTGCTCTTGAGAAATTCAACACCCTTGCGAGCGACCGGCCCATCACCTTCTCCGATGGCGGCCAGACTCAACGTCACAAAACTTGTCAACGGAGCGGCTTCGAGAAATCCACCATTCGAAGGTTGAATCCTCTCCAAAACCGCGAGACTACGTTTGCGAGCCATCCACCGAACCAACCGTATGAACGGATTCCAAGGGGGACGATGCTTGTGGATGCACTGGCCGATGGCAATGAGAGCGGGCAACGCGTAACTCACGACATGAAGTCGGAGCACCGCGAACCACGATTGCGGGAAACAAGCCAGTTCAAACGGCAGCGGCGGGACTTCCTTCCAATCGACTAATCCAGCCAGAGCACACGTCGTGAGGATCGGCACCGAGAACGTCCGATCCTTGCCATACCGAGCCCGGACAGCTTCGGCGAGTTCTTTCGGAGTCCGCCCATATCGTTCACCAAGCCAGTCTTCGAGCCGCCGGAGAACGTGACTGTATTTCTCAGCTGTCTGGGTAATGTGCAACGCTGAGCGAACCAACATCGTCGTGGAAATATTACTCAAGCTCTTGACGGTGTCGCCAAAACCGCCATCTTCATTTTGGCGAGCCGCAAGCCACTCCAAACCGCCCGAGATGAGATCGTCGAACGGCCCCGCATTCGGCACACGTTGCTGGACCATTGACAATGCCATGACAGCCGTCGCCGTTGAAAGCGCCGAAGTGGATAGCTCGCCCTCCCAGTGTCCGCCGAGATGGCGTTCGGCAAGGAGTATGTTGAGGGCCGTTTGGTGTGCCGCTTCTATGCGTTCGTGAGAGACGTTGGTCATAGTCGAGGTTTGTAGGTGAAGTTTGGCGTTGGTTTGCGTTCCGCATCGAAAATTATAGTAGATGGTGGACGATGACCAACTTCACACACGCCAAAGTCAATTTGCAGGTAAAAGGTAAACACCCACGTCGTGACCATTGAACGACCACGCAAGACCAACACCAAAAAGCAAGGTGCCTGTTGGAACGTAGCGTAGGCTTTCAGCCTGCTCAAGAACGCAAACCATCAATCGAGTGTGACCAACCCAAACGAAATGTGCTCTACTGTCGGTGATGGAACGTTTAGGAAAACCCGCAGTGCATTGAGGCTGGATTTTGTACTGTTGGACGTGATTTCTGGCGTCGTATGGTTATCCCTCACTTAATGCTGTCTTTTCCGAATCCCCGAAATTCGCCGTTCACTGCTTGCAGATCGAATTTCTCCGGGTCGAACTTGCCCACTCATTCCAGCATTTCTTCGTGCCTTCGACTGTCGGGTTTGACGATCGTTTCCACAACGTCCGAATTCCCCCCCCCAAGGCCCCGCACAATCTTCTGGCGGACACGCTCTTTGGCCTGCGATGCAAACAGGCAGCTTCCTCCTTTCAGTGGACTGGAATCGCTTTTCCACAATGAGTTGATGAACCCATTCGTCCCCCAAGTCATACTCGTAGGTGGACCTCGGTCGGTGGTTCGGAAGAGGGACTATTTCACTCAACCTGAAGAGGGTGGTGTCCTCGATTTCGTCGTCCCTCATGTCTGGGTCGGCAAATTCCACACCGCTGATGTTGAACAGATAGGCATGTTGAAATTCCCAACCCATCGCGTTATCTGTGTGAGGGCATGAAGCTCTTCCGGGATACAATCTGTGGTTCGGATACGTCGCCTAATTGTAGGGTAAACGTTCTCCAAACCCGAAGTTCAAGAACCTGAATTCGGAGCGAGACGGGACTGTCACGTGGTTGGTGTCCGTCTGCAGATTCTCGTTCGCCTCCTAGTATGACGGGTGCAAACTTGGGTGGAAGAGGTCCGCCCGGTTTGTCATAGCTGCACGCGGCCTTGA
>CAYYUU010001148.1:0-2656 GCA_964474955.1 uncultured Alcaligenaceae bacterium
TGTTGGTGGAAGTTCGGGTCGGCGTCGGCAAGGACGACTTTCAACATCACCCCCTTCTTGCGATCCTTCGTGGACTTCTCCCGCTCTAACATCGACTTGAGGAATCGGTATTCGTACCGGGCCGATCCTTCGACGTACAAGACTTTAATTTCCTTCGCTTCTTGGACGTAAATCGTACGCCGCAACTTGAGGCGTGATTCGTCGAGAGTCTTGTCCTTCTTGAACCCTTTGGGAAGCGTCGCTTCGATAACGTACTTCTTCTCGCCCTTGGACTTCGGCTGGTGTTGCAGAGTGATCTTGACGGGCGTGCCGTCGTCGTTGACCTGGACTTTCTTGGAAGCCCCCGGGATGGGTTTTTCCTTGCCGTCCGGCCCGACGATCTTCAGGCCGACGTCGAGCATCAAGTTCTTGTACCCCTTGCCGGTGACCCGGAATTCGAAGTTCAAGCGGTCGTAAACGTAGACTGTATCCTGGACCTGCAAGTCATGTAGCTGGAGGTCGCGTTGTTCGTGGTCATCGCCGACGCCAAGGAAATAGAGCGGGACGCCTTTTTGGGCGGCGTAGTCGGAAACTTCTCCAAGCCTTTCGCCCCGCGTCGTGACTCCGTCGGACAACACAATGACGGCGGAAATCGAAGCCCCGCGGTAATAATCGAGGGCCCCACGGACGGCCTCGCCCAGACGACTCTCGTAGGCATGCGGGACGATTCGTTGGATCGCTTCGTCGGCCGTACCGATTCGTTCCGTCTCCTCGGCCCCGATGATGTCGATACTCCGACCTTTCGCGTCCTTGAGTTTTTGGCTTCGTCCGGAAGAGTCGAGGTGATAAACGTGGACCTTCATTTGCCGTTTCTTGAGCAACTGTTTGATCCAGCTTTCGTCCTTCCCGGCCAACACCGATTGCACGAGTTGGAGTCGGCTCGGCTTCCAGTTTTGCGATTCCAAAAGGTCTTCCTGGGCCTTGAGTTTTTTTAGCCTGTTTTTGAGCAAATCGACTCGGGTCTGGGTTTGGTAATCGGCCTTTCCGTTCAGTGCTGACTTTTGTTTTTCCAGTTCCTCCTCGACCATCTGGATTTGGCGTGGAAGGGACTCCTTGAGTTTTTCCTTCAGCATCGGCGCGAGGTCGGCGACGATGTCGGCAACCTTCTCGTCGCGGTAATTGTCTCCTTCGCCCATGCTCAACGAGTCGTCGATGATCAAGATGACGTCGGGCCAACTCTGCCGTTCGAATCGCAATTCCAACATCGGCAACATGATCGACATCATGAGCAGAATCAAGAACATCCGCACCCCCGCCATCAAGATTTTTTGGGCCCAGTGGATGCCTTTGCCTTCGTGGCGATACACGAAGAACAACATCACGCCGACCCCGATGGCCAAAGTTCCGCACAACCAAACATACGTCGACTGCGAGACCCGATACGGCGTCCACTCGGGACTCCAGTGTCGCCCTTCACCCTTGGGCGGTTCCTGGATCCCGAACCACCATTCGACGACCGACCGGGCACTCTCGGGAAGGAAACCGAGCAAGTCACCGGTGTACGCCGCGTGCAACAATATGCCTGCGAACATCACGAAGAGCGTTCCCCCCACGATCGCCACCGTGATGGGGAACGTTTGTCGTTGGGCCTTGCCCTTCGATGGATTTGGCACGCCCGAAAAATGCCCAAAGGCCATCGCCAACAAGACCTCGACGATCATCAACACAAGCGCGAGGAACAATAAGTTCTGGGCGATGATCGGCCCCAACTTCGTTCGCACGACCGTATCGTCGGTTTCTCCGTCGGGGGCCCGCTTGAGTTCGACCGACGAAACGTCGCCAACGACTTGGAATTTCAGACCGGGAAGCCGTTCTCCCAGGACCGACTTCGCGACCTTCGTCAGGTCACTTTCGCTGCCGCTTTGCTGCAGTCCGATCGTCGGCGTGTTGACGGCAAAGAGGAATTCTTTCTCGGGCTGATCAATGATCATTCGATAGAGCCCGCTGATCTCCGTGTTGGTGTAGGTACACGTCGTAATGTCCCCTTTGCCCTCAGTCATGATGGTGTCGAATTCGTTCTCGCCGTGGTCCGGTCGCTGGACTCGGACCTTCAATTCGTTCCCGTTCGAGACCAAGACTTCTTCGAGAGGACGACCGACGATGACGGCGTGCTGCCTGAGACGCCCCGAGACCGCAACTCGTGTGAGTTCCTGAAGAAACGGAATGTAGCTCGGCGAACCAGCCCACGTGTTCCAGTCCATGTTCCACGTCGAGGTCATCAACATCACGCGGCCCTTGTATTCGGTGATCCGGCGGCGCCGGCCGCGAACTTCGTCTTTCTCGGACGGCAAGGGCGGATTCCACATCACGATCAAGGGGTCGTCGTTGTGGATTCGACCTTTCTCCACCTTGACGGCTCCTTCCTCCTCCTCCCCCACGAGTTTCAAGATCGTCTGGGACTTCTTGGCCCGGGAAGTATCGACACGCAGATATTGCTGGAATCTTGATCGGGTCAATGACGGCTTGTAACGGTCGTTGTTAAATAACGTCAAGGGCGGCTCGGACCATTGCGACTCGAGTTTTGGCTTCGGAAAATAATTGTACTTTTCCGGGGCCGTTTCGATCTCGATGAATCGACCAGGAAGCATCCCTTTGCCGTCCTTGAAGAGCTTCTCTT
>CAYYUU010001149.1:0-2655 GCA_964474955.1 uncultured Alcaligenaceae bacterium
CGTTTTTGGACGTAAGCCTCGATTTCCTTACGAGTTAGTTCGCCATCTCTGTTTTCGTCAATCGTCAGGTGCAACCCGAATAACTTGATGGCAATCGGCGTTCCCGTGATGACTTCCCGCTGACCAATCGTTCCGTTGTTGTTCAAGTCGAATTGTTCCAAGAACGTATCGGCGAATTCCTTCGCTCGCGTTTCGACACCAAGACTCGGAGCACGCGGGACCCGTTTTGTCTTCGGGTCAAGTTTGACGGCGTAAGCGAAGTAGCCGATCCACATTTCTTCAAACGTCTGCTCGCCCCAAAACACGGCCTTGCTCGAATCGGGATTCGCGAGGTTCTCCTCGGAATTATCGAAGTACGCCACTCCGTGGATTCGGGTTCCTCGTGGGAGCTTGATTCTGTTCTTTAGCTGGTAACTCGTCTGCCAGTTGAAGTCATACTGAGGGACGTCGAGGAGAATCTTTCGTTTCCCGTTCGGGTAGACGATGTAGTAGCGACACGCTTGACCGCGGACGTGCATGTGAGGCATGCAGGCGATGAGTTCGCCCTCTTGGACGGGGCGTGACGTTCCCTGCACGCGGTGGCGACTCTTGCCAGGAGGAATCCGGAAGAGTTCCTGGTTGGCGCTGCGGACCAGTACTTCATGAGTGACGTCCTTCTTGTCGACGAACCAGAACCCGATTTTGGTCTTGTCCACCACGGCCTTTCCAATTGGTGTGTAGTGGATCTGGAACAACAGGCGATATCCTGCCGGAATCCGCATCGCCATTCCCTTGGGAAATGGACTCACGCGAGACCCCGGAACGTAACCAACGAGAAAACTTTCACGGCCTCCGGCGTATTTGCGAATCGACCCACGGATGTCTTTCGGGTTCACGGCGAAGACAAGGACGTGATGGACGACGGCTTGATTGCCCGGAACGATTTGGGCCGCCGTGAACCACTTGTCCTCCTTGAAGCCCGGATCGACGAGCGAGTATTGATACTGCACAACGCCTTGGGCGGGGACTCGATACGGTCGAACGGAAACCACTGCGTCGGGCTTTCGGGATGCCTGCCATCCCTTGACAAAGTCCGTTCGGGGTTCCGGCAAATTCTTCGGGTCGCCCTCCGGGGCTCCGTTCTTGACCCACTCGAAAATGAGTTCCTTTTCGTCCTTAGTCAGGCTCCGGTCGTTCTCCCAGTGTCCGTACTTGGGATTCGCGTGCCAAGGCGGCATGCGTCCTTCGTCGACGACTTCGGCGATCATCTCCGCCCAACCCTTGGCCGATTGGTAGTTGGTCAATGCGAACGGAGCGATCTCGCCGTCTCGATGACACTCCACGCAACGTTTCTGGAAGATGCGAGCGATCTGGTTACTGTAGGTGACCTTACTCTTTTCATTCACCTTGCGAACCCGACCGATCAGACAACCGATGGCCTCGTGGGAAGCGACGCTCACTTCCTTTCCTGCAAGCAGGTCCGACAAAACGGTTTTGAGAAAGTGCTTGCTGGCCTTGTCCTTGATGAAACCGACGCCGTATTGGTCATCGATACGCCCGTGGTATTGCACTCGCCGTTTCTCATCCAGCACAAAGACGACAGGGGTTCGGTCGGCACCAATGGCGTCGGCGACCTTGTTGCCCAGGTCTTTCAACAGCGGAAAATCGATGGCGTGGCGGCGCGCATAGGCCGCGATTTCCGTAACTGAGTCTTGCACGTTTGGCATGAGCCCGACAAAGGCAACGTCGGCTTGCTTGTATTGCCGGGCGAGTTTGCCGAGTCGTTCACCATACAATTTTGCGAGCGGGCATTCGGTCCCGAGCACGGCCAAGACCACAATTCTGGATTGTTTATAGTCTGCAAGCGAGACCTTCTGACGGCGAAAATCTTGCAACGAGAAGTCGTCGACTTGGCGACCAACGAGAGATTTTGTCTTCGTCGGACGGCCTTCAATTTGGGCACGACTGAGGCCAACACAACCGACCAACAACAGAACCAATGACGTACAGGCTCGCATGGAGTGTTCGTCCCTTCCGAATCGTGTAAGTCTGAGCGATAAACGAAAACACGCGGCATTCTTGCCGCGAGTACACTTTTATTGATACCACGAAACCCGGACGTTTGTGTCAAGAAAATCCCAGCCCGCAGGGAGGCTCGGGAAAAGGACCGACCGAAATCACGAATTTGGGCAGACGTCCGTTTGACAGGAAGTCCATTCGTGCATGGAAAGTCCGGAAAAGCAACCGGCGCCCTCGGTAAATTACTTGCTCTTACCGTTTCAGAGTCATTGCTTTGGAATCGGCCCATCGTGGAGAATCACGAAGTCGCCGTTCGGTTGGACGTAGACAGCGGGGACGCTCCACCTCGCAACGCCTCCTTTCACTTTTCCACGTTCGGCAGTGGGTCGACCTCGTTTGTCGTACACTTGCCAGGCCAAATCGCCGCCCTGGAAAAAATGGCGAATGCTCGCCGCCTCTGCCCAAACGAAGATCACTTCACCTTTCGAGTTCGAGGCGACAACAGGAGACCGGGTAGCGTTTGCCTTGGTCTGCACCTTCGTTGTTTTCTTGGCTTGGCCGACTTCTGCGAAGTACACCTTTTTTAACGTATTCCAGGTGACCAGCGTTCCATCGGAACCCGGCCACAATGCATACGTTGAACCCGGACACCCGGCT
>CAYYUU010001150.1:0-2650 GCA_964474955.1 uncultured Alcaligenaceae bacterium
CAGCTAGTTATTGCGGAATGTGCACGGCATGTCTCTAATCATGTCCGACCGATGCGTTTTTGGGACCGGGGAAATTGGATGCCCGACGTTGCATCAGCTATCTGACGATCGAGTTGAAAGAGAACATCCCCTCGCAGCTTCGCCCAGGTATGCAAGATTGGGTCTTTGGGTGCGACGTCTGTCAGGAGGTTTGTCCCTGGAATCGGAAGGCTCCTGCCGGTCGTGAACCCGCCTTGCTGGGACAACCTGGAGCCGACCAACTCGATCTGGTCGAGATCTTGGGTCTGGATGAAGAGGAGTTCCGTGAGCGATTTCGGGGAACGCCTTTGACTCGTCCCAAACGTCGTGGGATGCTACGCAATGCGGCCATCGTGTTGGGGAACGTCGGGGACGAGTCGGCCCTTCCGGCACTCGAACGGGCCGCAGAAGACGACGAACCAATCATCGCCGAATCCGCAAAATGGGCCATCGAGCAAATTGCACAACGCACGCAACCCAACACGACAAAACAAACTTCAGAAAATCATAACGTGAGGTGACAACGATGGAGATTAGAGGGATCGTCCCGCCCGTGGCCACGCCGATGCAACCCAACGAAGATCTGGACCTGCCGCGGTTGGAGTGGTTCATCGACCACCTCATCTCCGAAGGCGTTCATGGCATATTCGTGCTCGGCACCAACAGCGAGTTCTATGCACTCGACGAACGCGAAAAACAAGAAGTCATCGCCACGACGGTGGCTCACGTCAACAGACGATTGCCGGTGTTCGCGGGCACCGGAGCCGAGACGACTCGCGAAGTCGTTCGCCTCACGCAGATGGCCGAACGAGAGGGTGTCGATGGGGTTTCCGTCATCACTCCGTACTTCGTGAAGCCGACCCAGCAAGAAATTTTTCAACACTACCAGCGTGTGGCCGAAAACACTTCGCTCCCGGTGATGCTGTATAATAACCCTGGCACGTGTGGTGGCGTGAAGATCGATGTCGACACCGTCGCTCGGTTGGCCGAGATTTCTAACATCGTTGGGATCAAGGATTCCAGTGGCGATCTGCAAAACACCTGTGAACTGATTCGCGTCGTTCCGGATTCGTTCAGTGTTTTGCAAGGGCGAGACACGCTGATCTACCAGGCCTTGATCTCTGGCGCCAAGGGAGCCGTCCCCGCCAGCGGAAATGTCGCCCCTCGGTTGATCGTGGACGTTTACGACGCGGTCCAACGAGGCGACCACGCCGCAGCCCTCGAAGCTCAAAGGCGATTGAGTTTGGTTCGCATGAGCCTGAACTTTGGGACTGCTCCGGGGGGCGTGAAAACTGGTCTTGATCTGCTTGGCCTTGGCATCGGCCCTTGTCGTTCGCCCGTCGCTGCGTGGGACGAAACTTCGCGGAAGAAAATGCGACAGGCACTTCAACAGGCGGGATTAAGAGTTGAGGGTTGAGAGCTGAGAGTTGAGAGTTGAGGGTCGAGGGTTGAGAGTAAATGGTGAGGTGTGGCTTTCCATCCCCGCGGGCTTACGCCACGAGGCTACAATTTGTCGCCACTCCGTGGCTCCAAAACAAAACGCCTCAACCCTCAACTTTCAACCCTCAACTTTTCTATTTTCAAGTGTTGATAGATGAGCCAAACGCAAACTCCACAACCGAAGAAATCCTCGTCTCTTCCAGCACGGCGGAACTGGCTTTGGCAACTCATCGGTCGGCTCGGGCCGTTGTTGCTGTTGTTCACGTTGGGAGCCACGTTGTGGGGACCAGTCATGGACTGGTTCGCCGGGGACGAACGCTTCACCAGGGAAGTTCTGGAGGAGTGGGTAAAGGAAGCCCGCATCCGCGAGACGCTCAAGGATCTGGTCGATGATTACGTCGACCACGTCCACAACAAGTCGCGCCCCAAGGCCGATGAATTCTTCACGAAGGCGAAAGCGGGATTCGCCGACATGCTCGCGGACATGCCGGGGGACCATGAGCAGCGTGATAACATTCGTCAGTTTCATCGAGCCATCGTCTACCTGTCGAAAAAAAAATATCACCTCGACACAGAAGAACTGCGACCATTGTTGATGGGACTGATGGGGCTCCCAAAGGAAACCCTGGAGAAGTATCTCTCGTCCGACGTGGAGTCGATTCGAAAACCACTGGAAAATCTCATCACCTACCGCCAGGAAGAAATTTCAAAACGACGGGAGCTGCAAGTCTTTTTGAAGTCTCTGTGTGACCCGGTCACCAAAATCTATTCCAGCCAACTGCCACTGTTTCCAGTCGTGTACAAAATGGAGATTCGGTTCGCCGACGACATGGACTTGCGACGACTCGTCTGGGATTCGGAGCTTCCTCGCCGCGAGGGGCAGTACACGGAACTGCGCGAGCCCATCGAGATTCACAAGAGCGACCACGGCGAAGCCCACGTCCAGATGCAATATCGCCTGCGCGTCGAGACGGCCCACCAGGATAAGGTCCGCACGACCGCCAAACGTTGGCTCTGGTTTAGCGGTGGAGCGACTCTCTTTCTCGCTCTGGTCGTCCTCCTGTCGTTCGTCGCGCAGGAGCGAGAGCGGGAGCAACGCGAGGGGCAACTCCGCGCCGAACAACGCCTCAACGAAGCCGAACGACGACGACTCGAAGAAGAGGTCAAGCGACAAGAGGCCGAACACAAACAC
>CAYYUU010001151.1:0-2632 GCA_964474955.1 uncultured Alcaligenaceae bacterium
AGGTGAGCGACATGAACCAGAAGGGCCGCCACACGACGACGACGGCCGAACTCATCCGTCTCGATTTTGGTGGCTGGGTCGTCGACACGCCGGGAATCCGGCAATTTCAGCTTTGGGACACAATTCCCGAAGAAGTCGAAGGGTTCTTTCCCGAGTTTCGCCCCTTTGTGTCGCTCTGCGGATTCCCCGACTGTACTCATACCCATGAGGATCGCTGTGCTGTCAAGAAAGCCGTCGCGCGTGGCTTCATCATCGACCGCCGATACACAAGCTACCTCGGGATGTTTCATGGAGATGCGGAATAAAGGAAAGTTGACTTTCCTCTGAGCGGGTACTTTGTGTTGCAGACTTCGCTTGTGTGCGAAAACACCACAAAGAGAAAAAACTTTTCGTTGAGCGAAAGGTGACACTTTCCAAATGCGACATTTACTTCTCCGCTCGCCCACAGACAACATCCCGGGCTTGGGTTCTCATTGTCGTGCCGTTCGACATTAGTTCTTTGGTTGTGGTTACGATTTGGCCGCTTCTTCCTTTTTCAGTTCCGAGGATAGCGGGAGTTTGTTTTCTCGATACCATCCGGCGGGACCTTCGTGGAGCTTCTCAATCATGGTCGGCAGTGTCTCCATCAGAGAATGTTTGGGCTCCCACCCGATGTGTTGGTAGGCGTTGCCGATGTCGATGGCGAAGTGGTCGTCGGCCATGTCCACCATCCACGGCTTGATGAACGATTCTTCCAGAAACGGGACATTGTCCTGGACCCAGGCCCCAGCCTTTGCCACGGTCTTGGGTATCCGCTGGGTGTCCCATTCCTCGTCGTGGATCAATCGTCCCAGTTCCTTCTGGAGTTCTCCGTAGCTGGGCGTTTTGTGTTCGCCCAGAAGGAAAGTGATTTCTTCGGGAAGTTGCTCGCGACGTTCGACCGTTCGCTCGATGGCATCGAGTAGGTCTTTAAGATGGATGAAGGCTTGTCCCCGGTCGAGGTCACCAGGATACACATAGCTGGTCATCCGTTTTTCGTAGATTCGTTGAATCTGGTGGGCGATTGGTAGCGAATGACACTCGTCATCGTATACCCCGGCGATCCGTAGAATGACGGCGGGAATGTCACTGCGGGCGTTCTGAATCAACTTCTCCGTTTCGACCTTGGATTGGGGATATTCCCACTTAGGCTGCAAAGGAGAGTTTTCGTCAATCCGTTCCCCGAGGTCACAGGGAGCGTGGACCAACAGGGTGCTGGAGAAGATGAACTGCCCGACGTGGCACTTCTTGAGTTGTTGGATTAGCCTTCCCGTTCCCTTGACCGTCAATTCCTCGTACATCGGGCTTGCCTCGCCGGAGAAGTCATAATACGCGGCTAGGTGAATGACCGAGGCGATGTCGTCGCCGTGATGGTCGCGGACGTGGGTCATGCCAAGACGGACGCTCTCGTCGGCCGTCAGGTCGACGTAGACGAACTCCACGTCGGAGGGCAGGTCGTCGCCCTTCTCGATGTCAAAGCCGACGATGTTGTACCGATCAACAAGCCGTTTGGCGATGGCCGTCCCGAGCATGCCGCTCACGCCAGTGATGAGGATCGTTGGTTTCTCTCGTTTCATGGATGTGTCTCCGTTGGTGCCGCTATTTTCTTCGATGGATGAGCCAGACATGAATCCCTTCGTGGTCCCATCACCCCGCGCTATCTTCCTCCGTTGTATCCTCCATGTCCTCTAGTTCGGAGATTGACTCCGGGGGAGGTTCGCCGCCCTCGGCAATGCTCTTGCCCGTTTCGATCCTCTCTCCCCATTCCTGGGCTCTGCGTCCTGCGTTCTTATCGTCTTCCGGATCGTTGGTCGCCGGGACAGAATCGGCTCCTGAGTTCTGGGATCGGTTTGGTGTCTCTGACATCAAATATTCCTCTTATGGTCTGTATTCCTTGCTGCCTTCCGTTGCCATCTGCCACGACGGAGGAGGCTCCGTCACCTGATTGGGCAGGAGGGCCGTCAAGAATAGCGCGTAACCTGTAAGTATCGAACCTTGCAAAGCAGCCGGGTCGGGAAGTCCCTCTGCCGCCATTCCGAAGCCGACCAACCAAGCTGCGACGGCGAATTGTCCATAGCGGACCCATCGCAGCGGCCCCCACACACTCACACGAGAGATTAAGATCACGAGCACACCGCAGCTGAGGGTGTGGACGACCCAGCTCGTGTCCAGGTCTGGAAATACGAGGGGAGTTCCCAAAAGCCATAGCCCCATGACGGTCTCAATGAGTCGCGGCCACATTGTGCTCATCCTGTTGTTGGTCTGCCCGGTGGGCGTGTTCCCGAAGATAATTCTCATAGACGGCGAGGACGTTGGCCGTTCCATTTCCCCAAAGCGCGTTCGCGACGACGGAAACAGTCTTCGTCTCGCTCCAAACTCGCCGAAGAAAAAGAAAGCTCGACCACATCTCTGGATACGCGAAGACGATCAGGGATAACGAGATCATTGCCGTGACCAAGCACGGCAAGCACCAACTCCCGACGGCCACACCCTGAAAGACAACCAACGCCGCGCTGACTACGCCCAAGAGGAGCACGTCGGCGCCGAACAAGAAGACTAACCAAGGACGTGACCTCCACCGGACGGTTGAACCCGCCAGGGCCAACAACACCTC
>CAYYUU010001152.1:0-2632 GCA_964474955.1 uncultured Alcaligenaceae bacterium
ACTATTTCTGGGAAGGCGGAAAACCAAAATCTGGAAGGCAGCCGATTTATGGGTTCTACACGTATTATCCCGTGAAATCCGTGAATCCCCAGGCGATTGTCTTGGCGAGTTTTTACGGCCCCAAGACCACCTGGCTGCCGAAGAAACAATTACAACCTTGGATTGCCTATCGGAGAATCGGTCGCGGCAAAACGATATTTCTCGGGAGCGGCGAGTTCTGGAGGCTGCGACGGTATGACTCTGAGTATCATGAACAATTCTGGCTCGGCCTGATCGCTTTCGCCGCGAAACCCTCACCCAAAAAGGCTTCTTCTCAATGAGGCGTCTCGGGCCGTCAAGATTATGACGAACCCCTCGCCAGCCCGAAACGTATTTGGAACCAGGTCTTGACAACCCTTTCGTTCAACGGCGAACATAGTTCCGGACCTTTTTCGTCGTGAACAGGCTCACCCCAAGAGCCGTATTGTTAGTAGGACCACCGTGACGATCCCCGATTCCCTGCAACCCGCCAGCGACGAGGAGTTGCTCGAGCGCTTTCGCAATGGGGCGAAGGAAGCATTCGAGCTTCTCGTGCGCCGCTACGAACGTGAACTCTACGGGTATCTTCGCCGGTATTTGGGGGACGCCAACCTCGCCGAGGACGTCTTCCAAAATACGTTCTTGCAGCTGTACACCAAGGTCGGGACGTATGAACTCGGTCGTCCTGTGCGTCCCTGGCTTTACACGATTGCCACCCACCAAGCCATCGACGCGCTTCGCAGGGCCGGTCGCCACCAAGCCGTGAGTCTCGACCAACAACGAGACGACACCAAGAATGGTGACATCCAAAACTTGATCGCCATGTTGGAGAGCCAGGGGCCGTCGCCCATACACAACATCCAGGAACAAGAACGTCAGCAATGGGTCCGCGACACCGTCAACAAGCTGCCCGATTTTCTTCGACAGGTCGTCATCTTGAACTACTACCAGGGGTTGAAATATCGGGAGATTGCGGAGATCCTTGACATCCCCGTTGGAACCGTGAAGTCAAGGCTTCATTCGGCGATGGCGAAGCTGTCCGAGAGTTGGTACGCCACTAAATCACTCCACGATTGAGCACGACGAATCGAATGCGTCCGGAAGGATACCGAAAAAACCGTTGGTTTTCTTTCTGTCGGAAATGAGGGACGGAATAAGGGCGATGGAAGAACATTTCATTGGGTACCTGTTTAACTCCTTGGACCCGGAAACCCACCAGGCCGTCGAGGCCCACGTGCGCGCTGACCCTGTCGCGGCCGCACGACTTGAAAAGTTGCGAGAAGCTCTTTCTCCGTTGTCCTGGGACCGCGATTGCGAGTCCTTCACTCCGCCTCCAAATTTGACCGATCGAACTCTCCGATTCATCGACTCGCGGCCGGAGAACAACAGAACGACCCCAGCGATACCTTTCCCGCCAAGCAAAGACGGGTTTCTCGGTTGGGCCGCTAAACGCATCGAATTGGTCGTCGCAATGGCCGTGGTGATCGCTTCGGTCGGCGTGTTCTTCCCCTGGATGTATTCGGTCCAGCGGCTTCACGAAAGGGTCTTGTGCCAACGGAACTTGCTTGCGATTTGTCGTGGCATCCAGGCGTACCGTGATCACGTCGGGCACTTCCCGAACGTCAATGACACGACTTGGAGAGTCAAACCTGGGAGCGAGAACAAACCCTGGACGATCGAACCGGGCAAGCAAGTAGCTGGTATGGTTTTGCCGATGCTCGTCTACGGGGCGTTCCTCGACAAGGAGTGTGCTTATTGTTGTCCGGCCAGCCCCCCGGGCACGCGGATCGCCTCTCCCGAAAAGGTGAAAGAGTTGACTTGCAAGAACATGCCAAAGGAAGAGTACGCCGAACATGCGCGGAAGATTAGCCCGTGTTATGGTTATTCGTTGGGCTATCGAAAGGGCAACGGTGGTGCTCCGAAATTCATGGCTCCCGAGCCTCACTCCGAACCAGCCGCCAGCATGGTCGCGCTCGTAGCCGACCAGCCTCCGGAGGGGGCCGATCTGACGAACATGAAGAACAGCCCGAATCACGGTCAGGCCGGTCAAAACGTGGGCTATCAGGATGGAAGCGTCAAGTTCACCAATTCTCGCAAGGTCGGAATCAACGGCGACGACATTTTCTTGAACTCGGAAGGGAAGATGGCTGCGGGGATAGGTCCCCAAGATACAGTCATCGGATTTAGCCGAGCCACGCCTTGGTAAGCCCCGAACGCAAAGTCAATACACATCAAGCCAATTGCCCGCAGCCGAAGTCGTGTCGCCATTTGTTCTTGAGACTTGGAACGCGAAATTAGTTGTTGTCCGGTTTTTGACTTTCTCGTACGTACACGCAGGCCGCGTGTACCCGAAAACTCAGCCAAGACAAAGGTCCACGCAGCTCGCGTAGACCTACGAAACGGACCCAGATTGAATTTTCGTCCGAGTGCCTATTTCGTTTCGCGCCCTCGTCAATCGTCCTTCGCCTCGCGTCGGATTGGTCTTTTGGTTGGGCGATCTTCGCCTGGAGGGGGTTCTGGACTGGGTTCCACAGTGAACATGGCGTGAAATAATTATCGCAAGACGGGTCATTCCCCGCGCGCGGTGGCCGTAACGATAGGACCTTTATTATTG
>CAYYUU010001153.1:0-2631 GCA_964474955.1 uncultured Alcaligenaceae bacterium
AGGACAGAGGCATCGCCGCCCTCGTGTCCATCGGTGGTGCCGACACGGCCTACTCGGCGAGTCAGGTCTATCGAGCTTCGGGCGGATCAATCCGCGTGGCCCACGTCCCCAAGACGATCGACAACGACTTACCGCTGCACGCCTCGACTCCAACATTTGGTTTTGAGACGGCCCGACAGGTCGGCACGATGATCGTCCGAAACATGGCCGAGGACGCGCGGACGACTTCCCGATGGTACCTCATCGTCAGCATGGGCCGAGCTGCCGGACACCTCGCTTTGGGCATCGGCAAGGCGTCGGCCGTCACTCTCACGATCATCCCCGAGGAGTTCCGCGGTCGACAAGTCACGGCCGACGAGGTCTGCGACATTATTCTCGGATCGATCATCAAGCGTAAGAGCCGCGGCCGTCGGTATGGCGTCGTCGTGTTGGCCGAAGGGTTGCTCGAGTCGATCGGGGCCGAAGGACTGTCCGAGATCATGGGCGAAAACCTCAAACGTTATGGAAAAGTCACACGCGACCCACACGGCCACTTGCGATTGGGCGAGATCGACTTTGGACGGTTGATCAAAGACCTGTTGAACGAGCGCCTGGAAAAGCTCGGCATGTCGACGACATTCATCGACAAGGACTTGGGGTACGAATTGCGGTGTGCGGACCCGATTCCGTTCGACGCCGAATACACTCGTGACCTGGGTTACGGTGCCGTCAAGTTCTTGCGTTCGTCTCAAGCCGCCGAGTTCGGAGCCATCATCAGCTACGTCGAAGGCCGGATGGAACCCTTGCCCTTCGAATCGAAACTCGACCCCGAAACCAAGCGGATGCGAACTCGCATCGTCGACGTCGATGGCGAAGGCTACGAGTGTGCCCGTCGGTACATGATCCGCCTGGAGAAGGAAGACTTCGTGCCCGAGAAGATCGCCCAATACGCCAAGGTCACGAACTTGTCGCCGGAGCATTTCCAGGAACGGTTTGGGTATTTGGCAGGAGAATGAGGCGGTGGACCGGCATCGTCATTCGTCCCCAAACGTGTCGCCGGTCCACTTTTCCGCCTTGAAAACAGAGCGAAACCCGATGACCTTCCAAGAGTTTCTCAAACAAAAGGCTGACCAAGAAGGTTCCCAAGAACGTCGGGAGCAACGCGAAGAGTGGCTCGCGGCAGTCAGCCGATTGCTCAACCAAGTGCGTGATTATCTCCGGGACTCGGACCCAGAAGGTATCCTCGAACTCGTTCCCATCGAGATCCAGAAAGTCGAACCGAATCTTGGTGTCTACAACATTGCCGGTTTGAAAATCAGGTTGGGTGAAGCGACCGTAGAAGTGTTGCCAATCGGTCGGCATGTCGTCGGAACCGTCCAACCCCAGGGACAAAGCGAAAGACGCGCCGAAGGCCGCGTCGACATCACCGACGGAGTCCGAAAATCCATTCTGTATCGGACTTGCCAGGAGAACCAAGAGAGGTGGTACGCACTGGACGAACAGTTCCGGGCCGCGCCCTTTGACCAAAAACGTCTTGAGGTGATTCTGCAGGATCTGCTGTCATGATTTCGTCCTTGGAGGATGCTTGGGCGTGGTACACGAGCGTCCGGAAGGTCACCGAGACTATGTCCAGATTAGGGCGCAAGCACTGGACCGAGTTACCTTGGACTGGTTCCTTGGGGCGAGATGACCGGTTGCGTCACATCGAATCTGCCGAAATTGTGGATTGGGCGAAGGTAATTTTAGAAGACCTTGACGACCTGTGTGTGCTGTTGTTGTTTTCGGTTTTCGAGGCGACTGTTCGTGAGCGGGCTTTGCAAGACGTGGCTGCGGAAATACAGATGATCCGCCATCCCGCTCTGCAACAAGCCGTTCGCTCCTTGAATGATTCCTTGGAACACGGCAGCTTCTACCGAATTACCAAAGCGTACAAGACGCTTAATCCTGGCTTGACCGAACAGGTCAACCAAGTGCGAAATTATCGGAATTGGGTGGCCCACGGACGCCGCGGTGAACCCGAAAATGCTGTCGAGCCGAAAGCGGCTTCCGAGAGGCTCAAGCTCTTTCTTGATCGACTTCTGACGACCTCATGAGCTACGCCCGGTTTCCTGAAATTGGTTTCCCGGCCCAGAGGCGCAGACCGAACTTTTTCCTTGGTTGTCTTGTCTCATACTTTTCCTTCGCGCCTCCCCGTGAGGTCTTCCGATCGCTTTCGACTCCCACACCCTCCGAGGTCCCAACTCTTGTACTATCGCCTATCGATTATGATGTTTCTGGTCTACGCGATTCCCGGAGCGTGGATCCCCGTACTCTCGATCCGTCTGGAGCGAGAACTCTGCTTCACCCCCGTCGAAACAGGCATGGCCTTTACCGGGTGGGCTCTGGGTGCGATCATCGCGTCGTTGATCGCGGGACAGATCGCCGACCGCTATCTGTCCGTCGAGAAATGTATTTCGATCTTCGCAGGCATCACCGGTTTCTTGTTATTGATGATGGCCGACATGGTCACGCCTTGGGCGATCATCCTCACGACGTTCGGAGCCTGTTCTTTCCTGGTCCCGATCATGACGCAAAGCGTCACGTTGAGTCTACGACACCTTGAACACCCAGAAACGCAATTCGGCAAGGTACGGCTCTGGGGGACGCTCGGCT
>CAYYUU010001154.1:0-2626 GCA_964474955.1 uncultured Alcaligenaceae bacterium
GCGTATCTGGAGACGAAGTTCAATTCGCTGGGAATCAAAGAGTAGGGGGGCGGATCAGGAGCCGAACGCACCTCAGTTCGGCTTCCCTTTTTCTCTTATCCTGTGTTGGTTCCTTTTCCACTTTCCGCCTTCTACCTTCCACCTCCCCATGTCACTTTGGCCTTGCTTGATTTGCGGGGGAATCATTATAGTCCGCCGCGATTTGACACGAACCAGGAAACCAGGTTCCTGGTCTGTCACACTTTCAAGCAGTCATGGGAAAACGGAACTTCCCAAAGTCGTCATTCATGGAGGAAGAGAATGGGGCAACAGACGCGGCCGGTCATCGGCATCAACGCAGATTACGTCGCACCGACCAAAGTAAGACAGGGTCGCATTGTTCTGGACGAGGGCTACTTCGACGCAATCTTGGCGGCGGGTGGACTGCCGGTGATCCTGCCCCCGATCAACGCCGAAGCGGAAATCAATGCGTTTCTGGATCGTGTCGATGGATTCGTCTTGAGCGGTGGGTTGGACATGGATCCACGAAAGCACGGCCAACCCTTGCACCAGGCTACCGAATTGACGCCCGAAAGGCGAGAGACCAACGACAAGATTCTCATGCAGGCCATCCTCGAAAGAGAAATGCCCATTCTGGGAATCGGGCTCGGCATGCAACAACTCAACCTCGCCTTCGGTGGAACCCTCTACCTCCACTTGCCCGAAGATCTTCCCAAGGCAATGCCTCACGTCGATCCGTACGAAGAAGGTCCACACCGACACCTCGTGATTCTTGAGCCGAACACGCGGCTCGACGAGATTTACGGCGGTGGAGAACTTCGCGTCAATAGTCATCATCACCAAGCCGTGAACCAGGTCGCTCCCAAGTGCAGAGTCGGCGCCCGAGCCCCTGACGGAGTCATTGAAGCCATTGAACTCGACGATCCGACGTGGTTCTGCGTCGGCGTTCAATGGCATCCGGAGTCCGACACTGCCACGGCCCTGGACATGCAATTGTTCGAGTGCTTTGTGCAGGCGTGTATTCGCCAGGCCCAACCGCTCCAGTTGGCCGCATAGAGCCGAAACAATTTTGGAATGCAAGCGAAGCGATATCGGGGGATCGCTTGCATTCCGCGTTCGAAGTCGACCCGTCTTTTTTGATGCCCAGCAACTCCCACTTTTCTTTTTCCGGGATGCCGCTCGGCGAGGTCCTTTGGGGCTTCGGCGCAACTCCTTGGTGTCCCTGTTTTGTCAAGGAACCATTCTATGTTCCCAGATTTACCAGTCGCCCACGAACTCACTTCCACAAGGCGTTGGGTCATTGGGCTCTCGTCGGGTTCGACGTTGGACGGGGTCGATGCCGTCCTCCTCGAAGCCGAAGGGGTCGGGACGGAGGCCCATCTTCATCTCCTGCATGCCGCGCATCAACCGTATCCGCCGGACCTCCAGAATCTTATTCGCCACGTCGGCACGTCCACCAAGGTGAACATTCAACACACAAGCGTGCTGCATAGCTTGTTGGGAGAGGCGTTCTCAGCTGCCGCCGTCCAGGTCGTCAACCAGATCGGGTTTGGCCTGCGGAACGTTCAGTGCATCGGGTGCTCTGGCCACACGATTTACCACAACCCCGAGCACAGATTTCCTTCGACGCTCGGGTTGGGCATGGCGGCGGTCATCGCCGAGCGAACGGGCATCACGACGGTCAGCGACTTTCAGTCTCGCGACCTCGTTGTCGGCGGCAAGGGGAGCGCTCTGACGTCCTTGGTGGATTACCTGCTCCATCGGCATCCGAATGAACACCGCGTCTTGATCAATCTGGGTGGTGTGTCGTCGATCGTCGCGCTGCCTGCGGGCTGTTCTCCGCGACAACTCCAGGGATTCCAGGCCGGGCCATGCAGCGGTTTTCTCGATCGATTGATTTCTCGCATGACGCGCGGGAAAGAAAAATTTGACGCCGGGGGAAAGCAAGCCGTTCAAGGACGGTGCATCGAGCCGTTGTTGCGGCAATGGGCCAGCCGTCCCATCTTGCAGCAGCCTCCACCGAAGACTCTGCAAGAGCACCATTTCGGAGACGTCACCATCGACGAAACGATGGAACTGTCTCGGGCTAACAATTGGACCCCGCGAGACGTTTTGTGTACCGCGACGCACCTGGTCGCGAGTTGCATCGGGGCGTCTCTGCAACGGTTCGTCCCGTTCAAGCCTGACCGGATCATCTTGAGTGGAGGCGGGGTTCGGAATGGTCTGCTCCGGAAATTACTCGAACAACAATTCGGAGACGTGGAAATGACGACAATATCGGACATGGGAATCCCCGAACAAAGCCGTAAGGCTATTGGGTTCGGAGGGCTCGCGGCCCTGACGCTCGACGGAGTGCCGGCGAATCTCATGTCGGTCACTGGAGCGCAGGGAGCCCGATTGCTCGGGAGCATTACACCAGGTTCGGCTACGAATTGGGCAAAATGTCTTCAGTGGATGATGCGACAGACGAGCCACTTGGTTCCGGCGTAAGCTGGGAACGACAGAGTGCCGCCTTTCTTTGTTATGGAGTGCGGCAGCGTAGCTGACGCTTTCGTATTTTTCTTTTGTTTTTTTCTTTGAGTGTAGCCTTTAGCGGAGCGAAAGGACGCCGGTCTTGGTCTTTTGT
>CAYYUU010001155.1:0-2623 GCA_964474955.1 uncultured Alcaligenaceae bacterium
AAGGCATCGCGGCGGAGCCCCACTCGATGACGGCGGCGACCTTCTTGCGGTCCGGGCCGGCGGCCTCGATGGAATCGTCCATGGCTTTGATCTCTTTCCGCAGGTCGGCGATCGTCGCGTCCTTGGACGAGAGAAAAAAATGGGCCGCAAAACCTCCGAGAAACAGCACGAGGAAGAGTATCCCGCCTATGACGACGATGCTCTCTCGCTTCGTCCCGCCTTCCACCTTGGGCTTTTTCGGTGCCGCCAAGTTGATGGGCAGGGGTCTCTTTTCGCTTTGCAGGTAGGCCAGGCCGACCAAACTCGCGAACCCCCCTCGCTCCTCGGGAAGGCCTTCGGTCGGAATCTGCTGGTTGCTTTTTTTCGCGATGGCGTCGGACGACTGAATGTCTGCTGCCCCTCGATGAGCCCCGGCCCCCGCGAAGCCGAAGGGATCGAGCGCTTCGACGGGGCAATTGAGTTGCTCGCCGAGTTGGTCCCGCAAATCGGCATTGTCGCCGGCGCCCACGAGGTAGATCAACTCAATCGGGTCCGAACCGTTCTTCGTGGAGAAGAGCATGAGAGTTCGCCGCAACTCGGACACGAGCGAGTCGCCGTTCCCGGTCAAGGCCCGTGACAACACCACGTCCTGGTCTCGCACGACCGTCAACTCGGCCCAGTCTTGGGTCACGGTGATGACACCCACCGTCGCCGTGGACGAACTCGGCACAGCGCTGACCAACCCCTTGTCGGCGTGCGTGATGCACCCGGCAATACCGAAGGGGCGAGGAACGTACGCCTGGACTTTCAAGCCAGCCGCCTGGCATATGTTTTCGAGCGAGCGGAGCCACTCTTTTCGCACGATGGAAACGGTGGCCCGGTTCTCACCCCGCCTGGAATTCTTTTGCCGAACGTAGTCGATAATCACGCGGTCGGGCGGTTCGGTGAGGTCCTTGTTGACTTGAAACCGGACGAGGGCCGGTTCTTGGCTCTCATCGTCGACCTTGGGGAACTTCACTTCCTTGAGAATCACCCGTTCCCGGCCCACGCACGCCAAGACAGGCGCGGGAGCAATCTTGGCGGCCTTCAATTCGTCTCGCAGGCGAGCGCCCAATTCTTCCACCGCACCGGGAGAAAGGTTATGTTGCTGTTCCCAAACGATCGCCTTTTCCACTTGCACCTTGCCGCCCTGAACGCGCAGCGAAGCCAAGTACATCCGGTCGTAGTCCCAATCTATGCCAAGAAACCGAGCCAAGGTGCTTCTCCCAAAGGGAGGGAACAGGGAACAGGAAGCAGGGAACAGAAAGACAAAACACGGATGCCACAGAAATTTTCGTGGTTCTGCTTTTTCGCTTTTCCTTTGCGCCTTCGCATGAGGTTCTTTTGTCTTTCTGTTCCCTTTTCCCTTTTCCCTTTTCCCTTTCTGGTCCTTACTGCTGTTGTCCCTGAGCCAGCGAGGCCCAATCGAAGGTTTTACCGAGGATCGTCATGTCTCGGCGATACAGAATGCGTGGTTTGCCGGCGTTCGTGTCGATGACCGCCTCGATGTGCACGGCGGGTCCGCCCTCCAGGAAATACCCGATGACGTGGACCCTGTAGACCTGGGATTGCGTGGTGATGATTTCTTCCAGGTCCTTGACCTTATCCAGTTCCACTTCGGCTTCGGTGAGAATCCAGCTGGGGGATTGGTAGATCGACTGTTGCCACTGGTCAGACCCAATTGGGGGGCGTTTGTTGACGATGGCTTGGGCCTCTTTTTCGTCGAGTCCGGGCAAAGTCCGGATGACGGCTTCGGGAGCCGTGTTGACGTTGACCCTCGCCGGCAACTCCATCTCCTTGGCCGTCGTCACCGTGTCGAACAACAACGGCAAGTTTTCTCTCTGCCCGTCCTTGGTGTTGAGCGGGCACGCATACGTTTTCGAGGGATCGTCTTTTCCAGAGCCCGAAACCCGCACTTCCGTGTCGATCAAGTCATAGATCGAACGTATGCGGCCTCGTGGTTTCTTGCTCGTGTCCACCGACGCTCCGCTCGGGTCGAGCGTTTTCGACGGGTCCGTCGTCGCCCTCCGCCCGCGATACTGCCGATAGAGACCGATATAGTTCGCCAATTTTGCGTTCGTTTCGGCCTGCAACCGGCTGTACATCGATTCGAAATTTTTATCGCCCAACAGAATCTTCGGTTTGGCCGTATTCGTCAAGGTCGTGAATCGATTGTACGTGATGTTTTGTTCGCGACTGTAAATCGTCAGATACGCCGACCAGCCCATCTGCATCAACGGATCGGTTTGGATCTGGGCTTGTTGCTCGGCAGGTTCGAGGAGGCCATTCCGATTCAAATCGTTTCCGTAGAGCAACTCCGGCGTCACGTCCTTCACGAGTAACAATTCTTCGATCGAATCGAGAGGCCCATTTTTGCACGCGTAAGGCACGTTCATGGCGCCGTAGGCTTCGTTCTCGGCCCCGCCCTGTCGCGGTTCGGAGTCGGGGTCGAGCCAATCGACGATGGCCGCGGCAATCGACTCGTTCATCAAAGGCAGTTTCTTGAGCATCTCGAACAGCTTTTCGCCGCTGTCGTCGAGCTTAATCATCGCATTCAAGTTGATCTTACCGGACTCGTCCGTGACACCAAATCGGAAAGCTAAGT
>CAYYUU010001156.1:0-2619 GCA_964474955.1 uncultured Alcaligenaceae bacterium
GAATGGGCGAGACTCCGAGTTCCCAGCGTCGCTTCATGAGCAGCGCGTAGAAGAGATTGTTGTAGTCCTTTTTTTCGCGAAGGGCCTCACACAACCGATCAACGGCAACGGCGGGACCATCGGACTCGAGACGCTGTTCGAGTTCCTGATATACCGAGGGGTCGAGCTTGAAGTCTTGCATGGAAATCTTTGGTGGTCGGAAAAGTAGTGGTTTGGTGGGATCGCATGTCAATTGTTGATTATATCAAGTATCTGTGAAGAAGCATTGTGGAAAGCGGAACGCTCTCCGGCTGTTTTGTTTTGGAGTGCGGCGGCTCGACGCCGCTTTGGTATTTTTGTTTTTGTTTTGGAGTGCGTCAGCGAAGCTGACGCTTTCGCATTTTTGACTTTATTTTTTCTCTTGCCCTTGCTTCTTCTCTCTACGTTTTGGTGTTCGCTTGGTTCTGTGTATTCTTGAACTCTATCGATGACTGACTATCAATCATCATGAATCCTAATCGTCGAACAGGATCATATCATCTTGCATTCGGAGGACCCAAATGGGCGCACAACTGAGAGTCAGCAACGACGGAGCTACAATCCGATTCGCCCCGCTCGCCGTTTTTCTCGCGATTTCGTTCGGGACTCTCGCCCTCGGTGGTTGGCTCACTTACCTCGGAATGGGTCCGTGGTACGATTCTCTGCGGATACCCGACTGGCAGCCACCGGGGTGGGTCTTCACTCCGGTTTGGACGCTCTTGCTTACGGCGCTGGCCTTTGCGACTTGGATTGTGTTCCTCGGAGAGAGAACGACACTACGGACCACAGCGTTACGCCTCTACGCCGTCCAAATCGTTATGAACGTAGCTTGGTCGTTGCTCTTCTTCGCATTGCACTCACCGACGCTGGCGTTGGTGGACATCATGTTGTTGGATTGCGTTCTGGTCGCCATGATCATCGTCTATGCGCGCACCTCCTGGATCGCTGGTGCGTTGATCGTTCCATACGGGTTGTGGTTATTTCTCGCCACCGCAATCAATCTCTGGATCGTGTGGAACAACTGAATCCCGTCACCATATTTCTTTGGAATGCACGCGAAACGTCAGCTTGGTGGCTTCATACCAACCCGAAGCGCAAGCGAGGGACTTGAGCGAGAGCGGGAAATATTGCTTCAGGCCGTTTTCCCTTGGATGGTTCGCTACCAGCCCGAAACAAAAAGAGCCGGTCGCTTTAGCAACCGGCCCACTTCGATTCTCCGTTCTAATGAGATTTGGAAACTACCGCCCGCCGATCTGCTGTTGTTTTTGAATCCGTTCCATGACCTCGTCAAGGTTCCACGCTTCGGGGCGCTGCCGTGGTGGGAATTCCTTGAAGGTCTGCAAGTATTTCGTGGCGACAGCGGTGGCGGGTGCAAGCATATATGCGTGTCTACTCCACCACTCGTTGTAATTGTTGGAGTCAGTGTCGGCCCGTTGGAGCGGGTCCCGACGGAGGTTGAAGATCTTCGGAGATCGCAGTTTCACGAACTGTTCGCGCCAGACGTCGAATCGCTTGGCTCGTTGCTCCATATACACGACTTGCCAGTCGCCATAACGAATGTTCATGAAATCGCCGTCGTCGCTGAAGTAGTAGAAGACCTTGCGTGGTGCCTTCTTCGTTTTACCCGTTAGATACGGAAGCTGGTTGTACCCATCTATGTAGACCTTATACTTCCTGTCCCCAACCTTCATTCCTTTCTTGAGTTTCGATTTGACGTCCGGCATCCCCGCGGCTGCCAGGAGTGTCGGCAACCAGTCCTCGTGCGAGAAGATTTCGTTCGACACCGATCCGGCTGGGATCTTGCCGGGCCAACGGACGACGCACGGGACACGGAACCCTCCCTCCCAGTTCGTGTTCTTTTCGGCACGGAAGATGGTGATTCCACCGTCGGGCCACTGGTTAAAGTGCGGACCATTGTCCGTCGAGTAGATGACGATGGTGTTGTTGGCAATGCCGAGGTCGTCGAGGAGTTCGAGCAATTCCCCAACGTGGCGGTCGTGCTCGACCATTCCGTCGGCGTAGAACCCGCGACCCTTTTTTCGATTCTTGGGATTGACGTGCGTGTAGTAGTGCATGCGGGTCGAGTTGAACCAAGCAAAGAACGGTTTCTTCTGTTTGACGGCGTTTTTGATGAAGTCTTTCGTGGCGTTGAGGAACTCCCGGTCGACCGTCTCCATTCGTTTTCTCGTGAGCGGGCCGGTGTCCTTGATCGTTTGCTTGCCGACCTTACCGAATCGAGGATCGACTGTATTGTCAACTTTATTCGTTGCCTTACACTTGAGCACCCCGCGTGGTCCAAACACCTCCCGGAATGTCTTTCCGTTGGGCAATTTCAAGTTGACGGGATAATCGTTCTGCTCGGGTTCTTCTTCGGCGTTGAGGTGATAGAGGTTGCCAAAAAATTCGTCGAAACCATGAACCGTGGGCAAGAACTCATTTCGGTCACCAAGGTGGTTCTTTCCAAATTGCCCAGTGAGATAACCGAGTATCTTCAGAAGGGTTGCGATCGTTGGGTCTTCGGCTTGGAGACCAACGCGAGCCCCTGGCATGCCGACTTTCGTAAGACCAGTTCGAACGGGAATCTGACCGGTGATGAAAGCG
>CAYYUU010001157.1:0-2617 GCA_964474955.1 uncultured Alcaligenaceae bacterium
CTTGCGGGGAGAGGGATTTAGGGTGAGGGGTGTCCAAGCAAAAACGGTTTACGCGCTTGTTTATTGAGTTTCGGCGTCCCCGAGCCCCTCACCCACAGCGTTTCCCGCTTCGCTCGGGTTTGTCCCTCTCCCCGCAAGCGGGGCGAGGGACTTTGAAAAACCGGACAGAAATAAATTTCCCGTTCTCCGTGTGCCGTTGTTTTTGTTTTTGTTTTGGAGCGCGGCAACTCGCTGACGCTTTGGTAGTTTTGTTTTTGTCTTTGTTTTGTTTCCTTGCGCTTCGCTCCAACCAATAAATCACCGCAGTGGGAAGGACCTCCATGAAAATTGCGGTATTTCTCCCGAACTGGATCGGCGATGTCGTCATGGCGACGCCAGCCATCCGGAGCTTACGATACCACTTCTCGACGGCGACCTTGATCGGAATCCACAAGCCGTACGTGAGGGATGTCCTAAAGGGTGCGTCCTGGTTCGATGAACTCATCCACCTGGAAAAGAAGGGGCCGTGGTCCCAAAGATGGCCGGGGGTCGCGTGGAACTTACGCAAACGAAAAATAGACCTTGCGATTTTGTTTCCGAACTCGTTTCGGTCGGCTCTCGTCGCGTGGATCGGAAAATGTCGTCGCCGCGTGGGGTACAACCGATATGCCCGCAAGTGGCTCTTGACGGACCGACTCGAACCCATCCGCGACGACAAAGGACACTTTAAGCCGAGCCCAATTATCGAGGCCTATAACCTGCTCGTGGAGCAAGTCGGATGTCCTCACCCGGGGTTTCGGATGAAGCTCTACACCACACCGCAAGACGAACAGGCGACCTCGCAGGTGTGGAATTCGAACGACCTGGGACATTACCCCGAGGTCATCTGCTTGAACCCAGGTGCTGCCTACGGAGCCGCGAAACACTGGCCCACCGAATACTTTGCGACACTCGCCCGGAGACTCGTGGACGAACGGGGGAGCGGCGTCCTCGTCCTTTGTGGTCCGAACGAAAGAGACCTCGCGCGTCAAATCGCGACCCTTGCACGACGAGACGCAGTGAAAACAGTGGCCGACGTCCCTCAGTCGATCGGCCTGACCAAAGGGTGTGTCCGCCGAGCCGACATGTTGATCACGACAGACAGCGGCCCCAGACACTTCGCGGCGGCCTTCGACAAGCCTGTGGTGAGCCTGTTCGGCCCGACACACATACCCTGGACCATCACGTATCACCCCAAAGAAGTGTGCCTTCAACGGGACGTCCCTTGCGGTCCCTGTCAGCTCCGCGTGTGTCCCCTGGACCATAAGTGCATGCGTGACCTGACCCCCGACGAGGTGTTCGTCACCGCGGTCGATTTGCTGTCACGCCATACCACCTCGGGACGCATCACCCCCGACAACAAGGTTGCGTAGGGACACTTCGAAAGGTCCGACACCATGCCCAAATTGCTCGTTGACCCTGACTACCAACACCACCTGGAAGCAGCCGGCTTCACCTCCGTCAACGATTTCCTCGACCTCAATGGTGTCATCTACTCAGGCCACCTCGACCGGAATGTCTCTCGCGTTGTCCTTGATCTGGGTCAGCAGCGTACATCCAGTTTTCTCAAACGCGAACACCGAACGAAGTGGAAGGACAAACTGGAGAACTGGGCAAATGGTTTCGGTTGGGTATCGAAATCCCTCCGTGAGTTCCAGACACTCCAGACCCTTCGAAAAGAGCACATTTGCAAGGTCCCAATTCCGCTCGCAGCTGGGGAGAATGACAAGCGACAGGCGTTCTTGCTCCTCGTAGACATCCCCGGAGTTGTGGACCTCCGCGAGTGGCTAGGGACACACGATGACCCCACTGTCCGGTCCGACTCCCTGACCACCTTGGCCGAGACAATAGCTCATGTTCATGCCTCGGGCTGGGTCCACAAAGACCTCTATTCCAAACACATCCTCCTTGCATCCTCTGACGACATCACCCTGCTCGATTGGCAGCGAGCAACTCGCTCACGTTCCTGGGACAACCGCTTCCGTGACCTTGCGAATCTGCACGCGACCATTGCACCTCACCTCGCTCCTGACGAAGAACAACTGGCGTTTCTGCGATGCTATCTGGACCACATGAGCACCCGCGAGAGGAACGTCCCCACGTTTTCCGACGCTCTCTCTCAAATTCAGAGACACCGGAGCCGACTGTGGGAGAAACGTCGATTCCGCGAGATGAGGCAACCGCCTTTGCGGGCAGGGACACAGAACCTAATCTGGCTCGATGGCGAGAAGTTCTGTGTCAGCCGTGAATTTGCAGATATCGCGAGTGACGAAGTTCTTGAAGAATTGAAAGAGCTGATCGTAGGACAGGTTTGTAACCTGCCCAAAAGAAAACTGGACAAGTTACAAACCTGTCCTACGAAAAACAAACTCGCACAGTTGGTCATCGAACACCAATCGCACTCCACCTCGGACTTCTGGAATTGGTTCCGAAAAAGGCAGCCTGTCGGACACCAGTTCGAAGTCGCCAAAACGATCTTTCAACTCGAACGATTTGGCGTCCTTGTCCCGAAGGTGCTGGCAGTCGGACACCAAGTAGTATCTTCTGGTGTCCTCCGCTCGTTCCTCCTCACCGAATGTCCTCAAGACGTCATCCCCTT
>CAYYUU010001158.1:0-2604 GCA_964474955.1 uncultured Alcaligenaceae bacterium
GGAACCGGACTGTGACCCATCGCGCGCTTGAGCGGTAGTGTGCGTGGGAGATGTCCAGACTCCTACGGTTTCCATAGAATCACCCAACCCGATAAAACAAAGGGTGTGTGCGATCTTTTAACCACCAGGGAGGTGCTGTCGTCGTGGCCAAGAAGGAAAAGCAACCCAAACAGAAGAAAACAACCTCCACACAATTCAGCGTGGAAACCCGAGTCCGGGTCAAATCCGGGGTCGCAGATGCTGATTTCCCCGACATACCTTTGGGGGGATGGTCAGGAAAAATCCAAGAGGTAGATTCCCGATCCGAACCGCCGACCTACCTGATCCTGTGGGACGCAGAAACATTGAAAAACGTGCATCCGATTTATCGCAAACGATGTGAGCGGGATGGGCTAGAGATGGAGAGCATGTGGTTGGGAGAAGATGACTTGGAACTGGATACCGGTGCGCCGAGGTCGATGGAGCAACCATCAGCTATCAAAACCCAGCCTTTGGACATGACGAATGAAGAAGACCGCATCAGAGCCGTCTTTGACCTGACCAGTGATGATCCATTGCCCGATGTGTCTCTCAAGACACTTCGCCAATATCACCGGTATTTGGTCAAGCATTTCGCATTTCCCTTTCCGGCTATATACTCTTCCGAATCCGGCCCGTTGGCGACTTCTGAGGTGGCGGTCACAGTGTTGGGCGTTATCAATCCTGACGATGATTTTTATGGCTTGTTTTGTGAAGTTCGGCAGGAAAAACGGCTCATGGAAGTGCCTTTGGGCGAAATCGAAGGAAAGGAGGGCAATCCCAATCGCCAATTTATCGAAGATTATTGCTTCTGGTTCTGGAACCATCGCTGATCAATTCAAAAGTTGAGGTAGTCCGGTGTTGGTAATTTTGGCTTTCGAGGGAACCATTGTTTTGTCCTTCTCCCTTGGCATAGAGTCTGTGTGATGTCTGTTCATGCTCCCGGCAGCCTTTTGGATCATCTCTGTGGCCCGACCGACTCCCGAGACGCCAAAGGACAAAGGCATCCGTTGGGGCCCTTCTGGCCGCCGCTTGTGAGGCCATCTTATGTGGCTGCCGGGGCCACAAGCCATTGCTCGGTGGGTCCAAGCACAACCCACGGGCCAAAGCCCAGAGGTGTTGGTGGCGTTGTTTGACGAACATTGCCCAGGCGTTACGAGACAATGCTTACCAAGTCGTCGAAGTCTTCACTGAAGTAGGTATTCTCAAACTTTGAATCACCCTACCAGATGAGCAACTCCCTTGTCCCCAAACTCTGTCAGGGCGGGCAAGTTTCGAAAACCGCCGAGAACGAATTCTCTGGCCGGTTGGTTGTCCCCTGTGTTCTGCCGTTTACTTGATGAAAACGGAGTCTGAGCATGACATTCTTCCGAACAGGCCTCTCCTGGTATCCGGATCTGACACTCGTTGGCCGTGAGGAATCAGAGGACCGGACAGCTCAAGCCTTCGATCCGAACGCCATACTTTCTCGCCTTGGGCTTACAATGCTCGCGTCCACTGACGCAGCGGACGCGAGTAGCTCAAAGAGGACGATGCTGAAGTCTCTCTCTTCAAAATCCTCATTCCGACTTGATTTCTCTTGGGTTATGCTTGCAAAATGAAACAGGGAAGGAATTTCATCTGAGGCAAACCATGCAACTTTTCAAGGTATTCCAGACGAGCATGTTGTGGGCGATGTTGTTGTCGATCGTCGTATCGACACTCTACGTCCGCCGATGCTCGTGTTGCGGGTGTTGCAACAAGCCTCAGACAACCCAAGGGAATTCGCACCCCCAACCCTCCAAGGATGCGGAGAACCAGCCCACCCAAGAAAGAGCTAAAAGTCCCAAAAAGAAAAGCTCGGGGTGTCCTCACTGTCGGAGTCAAGTTAACGACCGCCCCGATCCGGCGACGCCGAACAGTTCTTCCAAATCTCAAAGCGAGACTCGGCAACCAGAAACACCTCGCCCCACCATCAAATCCTGCTGTTCTTGTGCAAACGGGGCGACCGGAGCCGCCCAAACTTGTCCCCACGGTTCACTTTCCCAACCGGATTGCCAATGCGAGGTGACCGAGCAATCTGGGCTTGTTGGCGTGAGTTCGCAAGTTTGTGAATTCGCAAGATGGTTGGAAGTCCAGTGGTGCAGCTGTCTCTTCTCACCAGATCACCTCGAACAATTACCTGCTTCCCACTCCCTCCTCACTTCCCTGCCTTCCCCGGAGATCTGTTCGCGGGGAATCTCTGCGCAAATTCTCTTTTCGTGCTGGCTTATTTGATACCACCCAAGCCTGAACAATCTCGTTTGACGTCCAGCGGATAATCGCAAAGTCCGTTTGGAGACGTTGCCGTTTCTTAGCAATCCGTGACCGGAATCGCGCGTTGAGCCACTTTTCGGAAAGCTCCGTGGAGTGATTGGCTGCGCAACTGCCTTAATACGTTCTTTCCTACTTCATCCATTCTTTTCATCCGTGCAAAGGAGTCTGCCGTGTTCAAAAAATGTGTCTTTGTTGGTTCGATGCTCTTCCTTGGGTTGATGACCTATTCCCTGGTGGGGTGTTCGTCTCAAACAAGTGAGAACAAACCGGAACAACCGAAAAAGACGGCTG
>CAYYUU010001159.1:0-2604 GCA_964474955.1 uncultured Alcaligenaceae bacterium
AATTGGTCTGGGGCGGATTGGATACATGCCGTATGCGCGAGCTATGGCCGGGTTTGTCCTTCGCCCGCGCTTCAGGCTTGTAAAACAGATCTTTCGCTGATGCAGAATTTGGTCGTCAAACTTCATTCGGTAGCGCATGGCAGGAAAGAGAATCGGCGAAGAGGAAGGCGGAGTGAGTTCCGTGGAGCAACACGACATTCAGGATCTTTTCGAATCCGTCCCCAACGGATTCGAAGCGACCGACCGAAGTCTCGATTTTTTTTGGTTGTGTGTATCGCACTTTTGCGCGATGACGGGGTTCGGCCTTGCCCTTGTCTACGAAGTCGCCACGTCCGGAGGCGATGAACTCTTGAGGCACCGTTGGATACTCGGGGCGATTGTCGTCGCGGCCATCTTGGTGGCTCCTTTTGCCGCGACGTTGGCGAGCACGATTTCGAAACGCTGGGTCGTCATCCTGGCCAATGGTTTTGCCTTCATCGTGACGGGATTCGCCACGACCGTACCGACGTTGACGCCGACGATCGTTTGGTGCGTAGCCGTGATCGCGATGACGATTGCCAGTGCGGCGTTGCTCGGACTCCTTCCCGCGGTGGCCAAGGACACGGGGTTGACGCTCACTCGACTCTATTGTCTGATTGCCTCCGGAACGATGGCCGGCATTTGGGTCGCTTTGGCGGTCGGGCCCTGGTTGTACGTTTTGGATTGGCTTGGACAAAACGGAGCCTCGCTGGCGGCCTCGATGTTGTTCTTTGCCGCGACGCTGACGCCTGCCCTGAGCGCCTTCCCGAGCGATCGGTTTCGCCTCGAGTTCCCTCAGACCGCGTTCTTTCGGTTCTTTCTCGAGAGCGTTGTCCTTCTGCGGAATCGCGAACCCCGCCGGGCATTGCTGGGTTTGATGCTCTGGCGGTTGTTGACGTGGGTCGTCTTGACCTTCGCGGTCGTCGAGTATGCTCAGGGCCGGGCGATCGATTTCGACCTTGGTCGGGAGATCGTGACGTGGCTCGGTGGAGGAATGGCCCTTGGGTTGTTGGTGGCCGGAACGGTCACGCAACCGTATCGAGCCTATGGTTTCGTTGCCTTCGGAATGACCGGATTGTTCGTCTTCTCGCTCCTCGCGCTGACTCATGCCGTTTGTCACTGGTGGTGCTTGTGTGTCGGCGTGTTTCTGGGGATGGGAACGATTGGTGCCGTGACGCAGTGGCTTTGGACGCTGCCGGCGGCGACCCGCGGAAATGGCGCCAGCCTGAAAAATATGCTCGAAGCGTTGATTTTCCTGGTGGGGATGTGGTTGGTGCTACGAGCGTACGCGAGCGAAGATTTTTCGAGAACGAATTTGATATGGGCCTTGATCGGGGTGACGGTCGTGGGGACCGTGTGGGCTTGGTCCGCTTGTTTTCGTGCCGTCGTTGAAGTCTTGGTGGCGGCGGTCTTGTTTCCGATGTATCGCATTCGCGGATTCGGATCGGGCATCGCCGAGTTCCCACTTCGCGGTCCCGTTCTGGTGATCGCGAACCACAATGCGTGGGGCGACCCCTTCTGGCTTGCCAAGGTCCTTCCCCGCCCGGTCACTCCGATGATGACCAGTTCGTTTTACGACCTGCCCGTCATTCGGTTCTTCATGAAGCACGTCATTCGAGCCATCCGCAAGCAAGACATGAGTTTCAAGCGAGAAGCCCCTGAGCTAGAGGAAGCCATCAAGGCACTCGACCGCGGAGAATGCGTGTTGCTCTTTCCGGAAGGGCGGTTGCGAAGAGATCCCGACAAAATCGCGGGCGGTTTTGGCCAGGGTGTCTGGCGAGTCTTGAAAGAACGACCGAAGACGCCGGTCGTCTACTGTTGGATCGAAGGCGGCTTTGGTTCGTACACCTCGCACGACAAAGGCCCACCCACGAAGAACAAAAGCCCCGACTTCCGCCGACTCATTACGATCGCCGTCGGCGAACCGGAAGTTCTGACCGACGACGTCCTGGTCGACCGACGGAGAACGCGTCGTTACTTGCGGGATAAATGTCTGGCGATGCGAACGTTGTTAGGCCTCGAACCACAGGACCCAAAGACGGACGCAGGAGACCAAAACTCCGAACCCCCTGCGAAATCGGAAGGCGAATAATAGGCCAAAGTTTTGTGATTGTCTTGGAGTAATGTTGAGGACGGCGCGGATTGAGTAGCAGGATCACTCGGAACGCGAAAGAAATAGGCGTCCGTTTCGCAGGTACAGGCAAAAAACCGTAACACGAGAGCTTTTTTCTGTCGCGTTGCTCCGAGTTGAGGTCCTTTGGTGGCACGCCCCATTTCACGTAAGAATTGATCTACCCTTGAAGTACTGCGCTTTTTGCGTACGCTTTTGACACTTTTGGGAGCATTTTCGAAAGGGCATTTTTCGAGCGGGAGGCCCAAAACACGTACACAAAAAACACAAAAATACCTCGGCGTGATTTTTGTGTTTTTTGTGTACGTGCTTTGGGAGTTTGGGTCGTATTTTCGAAAGGTCGTTTTTCCAATGAAAGGTGGAAAAAGCGCACACAAAAAACACAAAAATACCCAACATGCAGCGATTTCCGGCACGATCTTAAGTCGTGAATTGACAAGTACTTACGAATTTGG
>CAYYUU010001160.1:0-2595 GCA_964474955.1 uncultured Alcaligenaceae bacterium
TCGGATTGATGTGGCTGATGGGCCGTCCGACGACGCCGGGAAGCAAGTTCAAGACCATCCTGGCGATGGGCGAGAAGCGGCGGATGCGTATGTCGGCGGAGACCATGACGATGACGATTTGGACGTTGCTCAGGAGGTTCTCCAGGTCGCTGTTGGCGCGAGTGATTTCCTCGTTGCGGTTTTGCAGTTCGTCGTTGACGGTGTTCAACTCTTCGTTCGTCGACTGGAGTTCTTCGCGGGCCGTGTCGAGTTCTTCGTTCGTCGACTGGAGTTCTTCGTTGCTCGAAAGAATTTCTTCGTTGGCCGATTGAAGTTCCTCGTTGGCTGCTTCGAGGTTCTGGATGATCGACTGGAGGTATTCCCGGCTGGCGTCGAGTTCTCGCTGGAGCCGGTCGGCACGTCCGCCATTTCCCTCCTGCGTTTCTTGTTCGTCGGAGGAAGCGGGCGGCGGTCCCGTGAGTTCAAAGCTCCCGAGCGGGTTGGTCTTGATCCCCGGCGCTTCGAGCAACACCAGGAAGAATCGCCCGGAGGAAGTCGCCAGCGGAACGACCATGAGATCGACGTCGTGGAACGTTCCATTGGTCTTGACCTTGAGCGCCTCCCGGCGGACCGAGGTGTTCTTTTCGCGGGCTTCCCGGATGGCGCTGCGTAACCCGTAGAGCAGGCCTTCCCGGGCCATCTTCAAAAGGTTCAGGCTGGCGTCACCGGGGGCCGGTTCGAGGAAAAGACCCGTCCGTCCGCGGAACTGCAGAATCGACAGTTCGTCGTCGACCAGAACGCCGGGCGGGCTGTAGCGGTCGAGGATGACCTTGTTGACTTCCGACTGGAGCGAGGATTGGTCCTGGTCGGGCAGTTCCTGATTGCCTCCGTTGGACGGATGCGTGCCCTATTGGAACGGCGAAGGGAAGCTCACCTGCGGCGGGATCTCGACGTTCTTGCGTGAGAACAATCGGTATTTCTTGTCCTCCGACTGGAACAACTCGGGATGGGCGTTGATGGTCTCGGAACTGCCGAGCAAAAGATATCCTCGCGCCTTCAGGGCGTAGTGGAAGACGCTCAAGAGTTTTTTCTGTAGGGAGTGCTCCATGTAAATCAGTACGTTGCGGCACAAAATCAGGTCGAGCCGAGAAAACGGCGGGTCGCGGGTCAAGTCTTGGCGGGCAAAGACGACCATGTCGCGGATGCTCTTGGCGATACGATACGTGCCGTCCATGCGGGTGAAGAATCTTCGTAATTCGTCCTCCGACACGTCGGTCTTGATGTGGTCGGAGAAGACTCCCATGCGTGCCTGTTGGATGGCCGATTCGCTCACGTCGGTGGCGAAGATCTGGACGGGGAACGAGACGTTTCGCTCCTGGAGGAAATCGATCAACCGAATGGCCACGGAGAACGCTTCCTCGCCCGGCGAGCATCCGGGGACCCAAATTCGGATGGGATTCTCGCGGTTGCGGTCCTCGATGATCTGGGGGAAGACGAGATTCCGCAGCACCTCGAACGACTCCGGCTCGCGGAAGAAGTTGGTGACGTGGATGAGCAAGTCGTCGTGGAGCCGTTCGCCCTCGTCGTGATTTTCTTTCAAAAAGGCGATGTAATCGTCGACTCGCTCGATCTTGTGCAAGGCCATGCGGCGTTGCAATCGGCGGTAGATCGTCGGTCGCTTGTAGTAGGTGAAGTCGACGCCCGAAGCCTGGCGGAGCAATTCAAAAATCTCTCGCAGCTGGTCTTCGCTAAAAGGCGTCGCCTCTTCGGCCTTTTCGTCGTGGCCTTTTTGGACGTAGGGGTGCCGAATGATGGTGGCGATTTCCTCGCCGATCTTGCGGGGCTCGAGAATAAGATCCACCATGCCGGTGTTGATGGCCGAGCGTGGCATGCCGTCGTACTTGGCCGAGTCGGGGTTCTGGACGATCGTGATGCCGTCGACGTTCTTGATCTCGCGCAGCCCGACGCTCCCGTCCGTGCCGGTGCCCGAGAGGATCACGCCGATGGGCCGGATGGTGTCTTGTTGGCCGGCCAGGGACGCGAAGAATTTGTCGATCGGCGCGAAATGTCCTGCTGGAGGAAGGGAGTCGTGGGGCGGCCGTGGCGAGAGCTTGAGAGTCTTGGCTTCGATCGTCATTTCCGAACCGGGTGGCATGACGTAGATGTGGTCGGGTTGGACCTCCATGCCGTCTTTGGCTTCGACGATAGGCAGCTTCGACCGTTTTCCCAGCAAGGACGGCAGAGAACTTTCGTGTCCCGGCGCCAGATGTTGAATGAATACGAACGTCGCACCCGTCCCCGACGAGAGCCCTTCGACCAACTGCCCGAATGCCTCGAACCCGCCCGCCGACGCACCAATCGCGACGATCGAAAGGACCGATGCTTCGGAATTGTTGGAACCACTCGTGTCGGTTTGCCCCGAAGACTTCTCGTCTGTTGCTGGTTCGCGTTCGGGCTTCTCTTTTGCCATTGGGGAAGGGTCCTGCTACAGTGCTCATGTCGTAGCCGAGTTGTTATTGGATCCCCACCGCAGGGACGAAGATACGTGCGACGGGGAGAAAGTAGTAGGCACACTCGGAACATGAAATTTATTGCTGTCCGGCTTTTTGCTTGGAG
>CAYYUU010001161.1:0-2583 GCA_964474955.1 uncultured Alcaligenaceae bacterium
GACGCTGACGAGGTCAACTACAAGACCTGGATCATGGAAGGCTCACGGACTCGCCGGTTGATCAATTGAATTTGTATACGGCGAAACCGCGATTGGTGAGGTTGCTCCAGACGCCGTATACAAATTCGATTGATCAACCGAATAGCGAGTCTGAAACAGCCTTCCTTGAGATGCGAGGCAACCAAACGCAAGAGCGACGCAACATCGCTCGAAAAGCTAAACCTCGCCAACGTTCTTCATGCTGTAAGTAGGCTAATCGGTTGGAGGTGGAATTGCAAGAAAATGTCTGAGAGTTGCTTTTCGCTCCGCGAAAAGTCCGCACGAAAGACGCTGACGAGGTCAACTACAAGACCTGGATCATGGAAGGCTCACGGACTCGCCTTGGCCGTCTTCTAATATCCGGCATGCGGGACCGCAAATAGTGAGGTTGTTCCAGTCCGTATCCCGGATATTCGCGGACGGCCAGATTAGCGAGTCTGAAACAGCCTTCCTTGAGATGCGAGGCAACCAAACGCATGAGCGACGCAACATCGCTCAAAAAGCTAAACCTCGCCAACGTTTTTCATGATGGAAGTAGGCTAATCAGTCGGATGCGGAATTGCAAGAGGCGTCTGAGAGTTGCTTTTCGCTCCACGAAAAGCAAGCACGAAAGACGCTGACGAGGTCAACTGCAAGACCTGGATCACGGAAGGCTCACGGACTCACCGATGGTACCGGAACCGGTATACTGTTAGAAACCGCGAACCACGAGGTTGTTCCAGACTAACGGTATACCGGTTCCGGTACCATCGACTAGTGAGTCTGAAACAGCCTTCCTTGAGATGCAAGGCAACCAAACGCAAGAGCGACGCAACATCGCTCAAAAAGCTAAACCTCGCCAACGTTCTTCATGCTGGAAGTAGGCTAATCGGTCGGAGGTGGAATTGCAAGAGGCGTCTGAGAATGTCCTTTTTCGCGACCTGAAGAGCTTCGAAAGAGAAAAACTTTTCGCGGAGCGAAAAGCAACTTTCCAGACGAACTCCTACTTCCGGACTTTGCTCCTCGTATGACATTCCGTACAATCGTATGAAACCTAACTTCCGCTTTCCAACCGATCCAACATGCCCCTTTTGACGCTCCCCCCTCTTTTTGCCGTTCACATCTCTGATGGCTACCTTTCCGTACCCTGGATCGTCGGCGGATTCGCCGCAACCGGATTGTTCATCGCGTTGGCGTTATTGCTCGAACGTTGGAAGACTTCGCGGACGGGCGAACCCATCAGCGAGCAAGAGATTGCGTGGACGGGAGTCATGACGGCGGCGTTCTTTGTGGCCACGATGATTCGCGTGCCCATCGCACCGATGACGACCGTACATCTGCTATTCAACGGGCTCCTTGGAGTCGTCCTCCGGTGGCGTGCCGCGTTAGCAATAGCGGTGGGGTTGCTGATCCAGGCAGCTCTTCTGGGCCACGGCGGATTTCTCTCGCTCGGTGTGAATTATTGCGTAATGGTCATCCCCGCGATGGTCGCCTGGGGATTGTTCGAAGTTCTGCGAAGACTCCCTTTTGTTACGAGCCCCTGGTTTCGTGCGGCCCTCGTCTGGCTCAGCGTCGGGACGTGGCTCTTGTGCATCGGCTACGGAATTCTGTTCGCCCTCAACATGATGTTTGGACTGATCCCAAATGTCTGGACGCACTCAGTGATATTCGCTGGGGCGATGCTCGTCTCGATCGTCGCAGCCATGTTGGAACCAAAACTCGAAAACGCTCCCGAGTTCCCGGTGGGTCTGTTCCTCGGGACGTTCACGGTTCTATTGACAATGGTATGTCACTGTGTCGCGCTCATTTTGGGCCGAAGTGACGAAGGCTTGCAAATTGCCGCCGCCGCGAGCTTCGTGGCTCACTTGCCGGTTGCGGCTATCGAGGGAGTTGTTGTGGGATCGACTCTCGGATTTCTTGCGAAAGTCAAACCAGAATTGTTGGGATGGAAACAGCCGACCCCGCTCCAAGACGCAGAGACATTCCCGAGCGAGATTAACCAGCCTGCCGTCAACGGCGTCTTCTCCACTTTGCAAGAACGGCCACTTGAGGACTTCGATCACACCGGAAACACGTCCTCGAGCGTCACTTCCCATTGACCGAGACCGAGACTCACCACGACGATATTGCGTTTGTGGTCGACGCGAACGATCTGCCCTTGTTTGTCGAACTTGGGAACGTCGACGGTGTCACCCGCTTGGAGTCGAAGTCGAGCTTCGCGGAGTTTTTGGGCCTTTTCCGATTCCCGCTTCGCCCGTTCGAGTTCTTCCTCGTACTCTCTCTGTTGTTTCTCGGCTTCGTGTTGGGCCTTGAGTGCTTCCTCGCGTGCCTTCTCGGCCTGCTCCTTCATCTTCTGAAGTTGCTTCATCTCCGGCGCGCGTTTCTGTTTTCGTTTCAAATATTTGTGGGCCCGATTGAGCAACTGTCTCGGCAGCTTCAAACGCCGTGCGATCTTCAAAGCGTTACTCATCCCGTATTGGCCGATGAATAACCGATACGTCGGTCGCAAAGTTTGATCGTCGAATTCTACCGCTCCGTTCTCGGCCCGATCATTGCTAAACGCAT
>CAYYUU010001162.1:0-2569 GCA_964474955.1 uncultured Alcaligenaceae bacterium
CCGTCGCAAAAGTAAGCGTGTTGGCGTAAGAATTGACGTCCTATCGGGATGTCGTCAAAAAAGTGCTGCCCGCCGTGGTCAGCATCGAAGCCAAACGCGAATCCGTCGTCGGCCAGAAGGTACCGAACGTCCAGACTCCGGAAATCCCCGAAGAGTTCAAGCGATTCTTCAAGGACCTGCCGAAGCAATTCCAAGACCCAAAAGTTCCGAGCCGCCCAAGTGTCGGATTCGGCTCTGGCGTGATCATCGAACCCAATGGCGTGATCTTGACGAATTACCACGTCGTCCGAGGCGCGAAGAAGGCCACCGTCCAGTTGCTCGACGGTCGCAAGTTTGTCTCGACCGACATTCGACTCGACCGCAAGACCGACCTGGCCATCCTGAAGATCGACGCCAAGGGCGCGAAGCTCCCGTTCTTGACGTTCGGCGACAGCGACAAGATGGAGATCGGCGACCGCGTCCTTGCCATCGGCGCTCCGTTCGGGCTCCGTGGAAGTGTGACGCACGGCATCGTCAGCGCCAAGGGCCGCAACGGTCTGAACATGAACATGTACGAGGATTTCATCCAGACCGACGCGGCGATCAATCCGGGTAACAGTGGCGGACCGCTCGTGAACCTCGAAGGACAAATCATAGGGATCAACGCCGCCATCAAGAGCCGCAGCGGTGGGTTCAACGGCGTCGGCCTTGCCGTGGCCAGTAACTTGGCCAAGACCGTCAAGACTGGATTGCTCAAAGACGGAGTCGTCCACCGCGGATACCTGGGTGTCCAAATTACGGCCCTCGATCCGCAAGTCGCCGCTCGACTTGGGGTCGAAAGGAATGTCGGCGTCGTCGTCAACAAGGTGTTCGACGGAGCCCCGGCGGCCAAGGCGGGCATCAAGTCCGGCGACATCCTTTTGCGTATGAACGGCAAGGACATTCGCTCGACTCGCGGCCTGCAATTGCAGGTTGCGGTGGCTCCACTCGGCAAGAAGGGTGAGTTCGAAATTCTCCGCGAAGGAAAACGCCAAAGGATAGGCGTCACGATCGAAGAACAGCCCGAACAATACGATTTGACTCCGGGAACGACCAAGAAGGAATCTTCGGGAGTCGACGAAGGAACGAGCCTGGATAAAATCGGCGTTTCGATCCTCGACCTCACTCCGACCGCTGCCAAGCGTTTTGGCCTAAAGGCCACGGACAAAGGCGTCGTGATTACCAACGTCCAAGCTGGATCGATCGCTGAAGGAGCCGGGTTGGAAAAGGGCATGGTCATCGTCCAGATCGACAACACACCCGCCACCTCCGTGAAGCAAGCACAAGAACTCATCGGAAAGGCTTCGCTCGCACGTGGCATCTTGCTCCAAGTTCGGTCCAGCGATGGCCGAACGAGTTATGTGTTGCTGCAAAGTCGATCGTAAATCTTCTGGAAGACCGGACGGCGATGCTGCCGTCCTTGGTCGAGAATGAAACGTGTCGGACAGGTTGAAGACAACCTGTCCTTTTTTGTTCGACCGGATGGTCTTTGTAGTGGAGATTTAGAAAGTCGTCTTTCGCGAGAGACGGCGACTTTAGGGCGGTTCGCGTTTACGTTGGGCACAGCGTTTGCATTTTCAAAGTCCCTCACCCCGCTTGCGGGGAGAGGGACAAACCCGAGCGACGCGTGGAACTCTGTGGGTGAGAAGTTCTTGGGCTGAGTGGTCCGGAGACTGCGAACTGTACCCAACACAAACGTAAATCGCTCTTGGGCGTCCAGTTTTGGGATTGTGTATTTGCAGTAGCTCGATTCGGCAGGTGGCCTCGGTTCCCATGTTGCAAAAAAACCAAATTTCCCGGCCTTGTCTACTGTGTGGAAAAATCATATCGTGCCGATACAATTAAAAGCATTGAAATGAAATTTCCAAAGCAAATACGAGACGCTTGTTCGGTTCGTACTTCTCTCAAGACGAAAAAGAGAGTGCGGACGCCAGTCGGTCCCAGTTCGAGGTTCCCTCACGACAACTCCGAACCGACTTTTCCGGGAAAGACTCAATGGTTCGCCAAATCACCCCAAGAGACCTGTCCATGGCAATCGAGAACGGACGTACCGTTCGATTGCTCGATGTCCGCCAACCCGAAGAACACGCGATTTGTGCTCTCCCAAATTCGGTGTTGGTTCCGTTGAACGAACTCGCCCAACGAGCCGAGGAACTCCCGTTCGAGAAAGACGAAGAAATCGTCGTCTACTGCCATCACGGAATGAGGAGCCTGAATGGCGCAGCATTTCTCGGACAACTTGGGTTTTCCAATGTCAGTTCGTTGACGGGAGGCATTGAGGCGTGGGCGTGCGAAGTGGACCCCGAAGTGGCTCGCTACTAATGCTTGGGCAAGACGCTACCTATTGCCCAAACTGTGCGAGTCAGTTTGATCCAGAAGAACATGCCAGGGTAATGTGTCGAACAAACGGCCGGTCGCAAGCGCCACAACGAACAATTCTTCGTGGAATCGGAAATAAGTAGTAGTGGCGACTCGAACTTACGGCATTAGACGGCGCGGCCTGATGCGTCGGTTTGCTCAACTGTGATCGAAGGGTCACTCGTGGGAACGG
>CAYYUU010001163.1:0-2569 GCA_964474955.1 uncultured Alcaligenaceae bacterium
GGGAGCAGAATTCGATGATGAGCTGTTCTTGCAGTTCTTTATCTCGGTTCAAACGTGGATCAACGTCGCCGCGTCCAGGCAGGCGAATGACGCGAGCCTCGGGCGGGTCGTTGCTGAGCATTTCCAAGAAGTCCGGAATCGGTTGCGGATAGGTCTGGAGGTTCAACTTGACCAATTGCAAAGACTTGTTGCGTGGCTTGACTTTGATCACGTCGTTGGGCTTGAGTTGCTGACTGGCGATGGTACATCGGTGGCCGTTGACCTGGATGTGTCCGTGGGACACGATTTGGCGAGCCGCCGCCCGAGAGGGAGCAAAGCCAAGCCGATGAACGATGTTGTCGAGTCGTCGTTCGAGGGTGCTCAGGAGAGCCTCCCCGGTGTTTTGTTTCGAGTGAGCCGCCGCCGCGAAATAGAGACGGAACTGAAGTTCCAGGACCCCATAAAAACGCTTGAGCTTCTGCTTTTCGCGCAAACGAATGGCATACTCGCCAAGTTTCCCACGACGGAACCCGTGCATCCCGGGAGCCGCGCGTTTCCGTTCGATCGGGCATTTCGGGCTTTCGCACCGACTACCCTTCAAATACAACTTGAGGCCTTCACGGCGGCACATCTTGCAAACCGGATCAGTATTTCTCGCCATGGTCGATGTTTGCTCGGATTCCTGTTGGGTGTTTCGGGCTGTAATGTTAATGCCTAGATTGTCTTATTCTTACACTCGCCGTTTCTTGGGTGGACGGCAACCGTTGTGCGGGAGCGGAGTCACGTCTTCGATGACTTTGATAGTCAAGCCCGCCGACTGCAGAGCCGTGATGGCCGATTCGCGACCGGAACCCGGTCCCTTGACCTTCACTTCGAGTTCCTTCATCCCAAACTTAATGGCCCGGTCGGCACAAACTTCGGCGGCACGCTGGGCCGCGAACGGGGTACTCTTTCGGCTTCCCTTGAAGCCCACAGTCCCGGCAGACGCAAAACACAAAGCATCGCCGTTGGTGTCGGTGATCGTCACGATCGTATTGTTGAACGTCGATTTGATGTGTGCGACACCACGGCTGACGTTACGCCTTGTCTTTTTCTTCTTACTCTTAGCCACGAATTAAGCTCTCCAGAATGTTCACAGCCGACACAGCATTGTATTGTGTAGTTTGCCTTCCAACGGTTTTCCACCAGCCCGAAGCGTGAGTGCGGGATGTCCTTACACCAACCAGAAGCGCAAGCGAGGAAACAAGAAAATCCTCGCTTGCGCTTCGAGTTGGTAAAAAACCAAAACAGAGGCAGATTCGAAATGAGTTCGAAACGGCCTATCGCATTTCCTTGACGCCCTTCTTCCCGGCAACGGTTTTTCGTGGACCTTTTCGGGTTCGGGCGTTTGTCTTTGTTCGTTGCCCTCGCACCGGCAAACTTCGCCGGTGTCGATAGCCTCGATAGCTTTGGATTCGCTTGAGTCGATCGATGTCCTGGTTGATCTTTCGGCGCAGAGGTCCCTCCACTAGTTCGCGATCTAGCAGCGCGGTCAACCGAGAGATATCGGCTTCGGTCATTTCGCGGGCCATCCGGTGGGGGTCGAGTCCGGCTTGCTCGCAAAGTTGTAAGGACTTGTGCGGCCCGACGCCGTAAAGATAGCGCAACGAAATATGAGTCTTCTTGTCGTTCGGTAAGTCAACACCGAGAATACGAGGCATGGACGCCAACTCCTTGTGCGGTCACGAATCTTCCCAGAGTCTCCCGGGGTTCGAAAAGCGAAACTCTAAACAGGCCCGACGGGAACAGTCAGGACACCAGGAACGTAGAAAATGTTCAGGTTCCCCAGGCGTCTCATATTCTACCAAGGGAATTATCCTTGTCGTTGTTTGTGACGTGGATTACCCTTGCAAATGACGTAGACTCGTCCCTTCCGTCGCACCATTTTACATTTTTCGCAAATGCGCTTGACACTCGCGCGAACTTTCATCAGATTTTCTCCACTCAGAGTAGGGAAATTGTGATTGTACAAGCAAGCCCAAAACCCGCAAGTGGAATTTGCGAATCTTTTTCTTTCTGTCACATTTTTACATTGTAGGCAAACTGTTGAGTCCAAATCAACTGGACAAGGTGCGAGGAACTTATGGCCCCTTCCTTTTCCGACCGAGTCTGCGGTGTGATTTACGGACAAGCCATTGGTGATGCTTTGGGTTTCGGGACCGAGTGCCTTTCCAAAGCCGACGCCGTCAAGGTTTGTCCTAACGGGCTCGCGGACTATGCCCAAATCACCCGCTTTCCGAAATCCGACCAGCGGAGACGTGGTAACGAGACAGCGTTCCCAACCAGTTGTTCTGCCTGGCGGCACGGAAAACGCTGTACATCCTCGACAGCCTGCTCGCGTACAGCATCGTTCGGTTTCAAAAGGAACGCAGTTTAGATCACAGTGCCATCGGGAATGACCGCACTATTGGGGATGACAACGATTCCATCCCGGATGTAAAAGTTTTCGCCATCGCCTTCCTGAACGCCTCGCTGATTCCGGATTTGGACGCCCGCTCCAATACGGACGTTCTTGTCTAGGATCGCGTGTTCGACGACCGATCCGTCGCCC
>CAYYUU010001164.1:0-2563 GCA_964474955.1 uncultured Alcaligenaceae bacterium
AGGTCGTACCGACCACGCCCGCCCGGACCCATTCTGGGAGTCCATCGTTCGGACTGACAGGTGTCATTTCCTTGGATTCAAGAGGGACCAATCGGTCGCCGACCAACGCCACCCACCGTGTAACAGACTCTTCGCCAAGAAATACGACCTTGGGGAGGCTACGCTGGTCTTTCGGAAGTGGGCCGCTGAGTTTGACGGTCAAAGGGCGAGTGATGCCGGGGGTGAGCCGCAATGTCCAACGCTGGATGCCCGGTCGTATTTGCTCGACGTCGAACCGCTTCACCCACGACCCCTCGAGTTGGGGCCTCTGTTTCCCTTGCCAACCATGGACCTCGAACTGAATGGTGTTATTCCGTGCTAAACCCATCCGATAGTGAAATTGAATCTCAAGCAGCGTCGCGGCCTCCCGAGAAACGGCACGGCTCAGGATCTGGACTTCGGGTTGACTTCGGACCTGTTGGGCGACGAACGTGGCGTTGTAGTTTGGGGTGGTTGCCATGTAGGTCGCTGGGGTCTTTGCCGGGTCGCGGATCAACCCTCGCATCCCAGGCCTGGGCTTGACCCGGAGTTCCTTGACCGTGGCAACCTCGATAGTCGTCTTGCATCGCCTCGAGAAAGGTCCACGTCCAGGACCTTTGCCTTTGCCAGTTGCAAGAGGATTCATTCTTGGCAGTTGAAAAATTCCCTGACGTTTCTTCTTCGAGAGGGGAGCCCAAATGGCGCCCCCCTTGGCCTGGCGTCCTTCGATCCAACCCCGAAGGTTAATGATGCGGTCAGCTTTTCCCTCGGGAAGCCAAAGTTGCAGGTGCCCCACATTACGCAACTTGGTGTTCGTCCAGTGGGCCACGCCTGGCCCACTGACCTCCGAGATCGTCAAGTTCGGTGGGACCTCCCATTCCACGATCCTCGGTTGTGATGATCCAAGGACCGTCAAGGTCGCAGCCAGTTCGGCGTGTTGTGGGTGGAGTTGCCAGCGGATCGATTGCCGGTAGCGAGGTGCATCCGGTACCTCCAAGAGCCGCAACGAAGGGCGTTTTTTCGATTTTCCGGAGAACTTGTAGGCGACGGTCAAGTGCTGTGGTTTTCGCTCACCAAATCCGAGGTTCTCCCACGCCCGCGAAAACGTTTCCAGAGGCAGTTCATTTAACACAGGTTGGAACTGCTTGGTCGGTTTCAAGGAATCTCGCAAGGAACACCCCACGTGCCCACCTCGACTTACACAACCGAGAGGAATAGGGGGGACTAACGTCACGACGTTCCCTTTGCCCCCGAGTTCTGGAACGAGCTTCAGGGACAACTGGAACTTCCCGGTCACGGCGGTCGTGAGCCGAACTCGCAACACTTGCCCAGCATTTCGCTTCCCCTCTACTGCCACCATCTCCCAACTCCCAACGTGGAGGGGAACCTTTGCGGGCCGATAGGCCAGCGGGTTGACCTGAACACTGCGGACATGGACCCGGCCCGGAAGCTTCACTTCGACAACATCGGTGTAACCGGATTCGACATTGTATTCGAGAACGCCCTTCAAGAAGGGCGTTCTCGACACAAGAGTCGTGTCCGAATCATTCGGTGGTTTGCCCGACAGGATTCTCCAGTGGTAGTTCTCGGTGACACGAATGACCGGAGGTTTTGGTTGTGGGACACGCCACAACACTCGGATCTGGTTCGAGTGGGAGTCTTTGGCGGGGGCTCCCAGCGCCACGCGAGCAGACACCCCATTCCGTCCTTCTCGCTGGTGCCGACCGACGGCATTCAACACGCGGACGTCGGACAGTTCTTTGGACTCAAAAACGAGCTGGCTTTGGAGACAAGTGGGGACCTGCCATTGAAGTTCTCGGAGTCCATTCTCCGAGACAATCGGGACCGAGAAGGGCACGTTCAAATTCACCACTTGCCCTTTCCAGCCGTGGATCGGAACGAGATAGCCCGACGCATTCCCAATAATCCTCGCGGGCATGTCGGTCGAGCCCTTCGATACGTGGGGGTGGACGATTTTCCCCTGGAGAGTGGTCCCGCGGGAGAGTCGGACATGCTGTAGAGGCAAGAACAGGTTCGTCTTGTCCCCAAAGCAATACACCCGGTACGTCGCCTCGAACTTGACCTCGTCGTCGGCAATCGACTTCTGTCTGTACGTCGCCTGTAGGATCACGGCGCCGGTTTCTTGGAAAGGCTTGTTCGGTCCGGTCTGGTGTTCTTTTATCCACCTCCAGAGTTCCTGCGGGACCAACACCTGTTGTTTCTTGGAGGGCGTCTTGGCATCGCCGACCAAAAACACCGTGTAAGTGAGTTCCTGTTGGGCAATCGCGGCAGGGACCAACCATACCCCAATGAGGATCAACGCTGCGGCCGCAGATTCGGCCTTGGAGATGTTAGATTGCTCACCGTTTTGTGAGTTCGATTTCTGGGAAGGCCGGGACAAAAAGAACCGACCAAAGGACACAATGACCCCAACGAGAGTCGGATACCAGACGACGTTCCAGAGGCTCGATGGCGTCCATAGACAAAGGAGCATCCCTCCCACGAGCCAGGTCATCGCGATGCGGAACCTCCAGGCCACTGAGGC
>CAYYUU010001165.1:0-2562 GCA_964474955.1 uncultured Alcaligenaceae bacterium
GTGCTCTCTGGCTCCGCGCACAACGATCGTTTGATTCGTGTTGTCCATAACGAAAGGAATGCTCCTGTTGCCGTGGGCTGTACTCTCATCCATAGTATACAGATGTTGGGCAAAACGGAGCAAGATGGTTCGAGTGCCGACAGGCTGCCAAGCCGCCTACTCTCCCGAGACTGCAACCTTCTGGCGTTCGCTCTCAACCCCCACGCATGTCCAATCCCGCAGCCCTGCGAAGCATGGATTTCGTCAGCACAACCTCGCAAGGAGTCTCCGTTGGCGAGGGCATCGTCCGCGACCAAATGGCCGAGATCGTAAGTTTTCCTTCGTCTTGGGGTTCCCACAATGCGGCCACCGCTCTTTCAAGAAACAACCAATTTTTCACCCAGGGACGCGCTGCTACAGCATGGAGATACACATAACTTAATTCGGATTCGATATCCTGATCGCTGAGCAATGGAACTCCTCTCCCTCTCACTCCACCATACCAGGACAACTGCTTCTTGGATCAAACCACGGGCATGTCTAATATACAGATATTGGGTAAATCAGAACAAGAGAAGTTTGGACGTGTTCAATGTGGCTGTGTGTTCAGACGACACAGAACCTATTCTATCCAAAAAAGACCTTCTCCGCCGTTTTCCGGAGCATCCACTCCTTATCATCGGCGGTCAAAAAATCCAGCCGATCACGAATCAATGCAATCGAGTCCGCATAGTTATGATTATTTACGACTTGGAACGGACAATCACTCGCCCACATGAGACGCTGGGCCCCATATGTATCGCGAAGTCGACGAACCATAGGTCCCAGATCAGTATACGGAGCAGCTTTCTCTCCCAGCGCATAGAATGCGGATGTCTTCACGTAGGTCGTCTCGAAGTCGTCGCCGAGACGGAGTAATCGTTCGAGTGCTTCTTGCTCGTCGGCCACGGGACGACGCATTCCTATCCTCGCAAAGTGATCGATGACGACTGTCGTCCGAGGATTGTTCTCGCACATTCCACGGATAGCCGGTAGCGCGTCGGGATCCGCCAGACAGCACATCGCAAGACCATTATCTGCCGCATGTCTCCACATTGATTTCATGCCGTCCGATGTCGACCATTTTTCGGCATTCTCGCGACTCGCGTATAGCCGAAATCCTTTGACTCCTTGTTGTGCGAGTTCGTCCATCCGTTCGGTGACGTTCGAAGCCTTTTCGTCAATGACCGCGACTCCACCAAACACACCAGGATGGTCACGCATGACGTCGAGCATGTAGGAGTTATCGAACCTGTAAAAACTCATCTGGATCAGCACGATCCGCGAAACGCCTTGCGGCTTGCAATGTGCAAATAACTCTTCCGGCGTAAAGCTCCTCGGGTTCATATCTTCTTCGGTCTTTCCTTCCGTGAGAGGATAGTTCGAAGTGTCGGGTGTCCAGACATGAACATGAGCATCGATATAGTTTGGGTTTGTCATGTTTCGATAAAGGAAGTAACCACCAACGGCGACTCCGGCGGTTGCCACAGTTGCCAGACCCAGGAATCCACGGCGAGTGATTTTCATAGCGAGATTTCGAAAATATGGAGTGTAGTAAATAGGTTAGTTGAGTATGTCTCGGACTACATTTCCGTGTACATCCGTCAAACGAAAGTCTCTACCCGCATATCGGAACGTCAAGCGTTCGTGGTCGAGTCCGAGAAGGTGTAATATCGTTGCGTGTAGATCGTGAATATGCACCTGGTTATGTGCAGCGAAGTAACCATATTCATCGGTCTCGCCATATCGAAATCCGGGCTTCACACCACCACCGGCGAGCCACATGGTAAATCCTTCCGGATTATGGTCTCGACCGTTGCGTCCTTGGGCTGTCGGCGTGCGCCCAAACTCACCACCCCAAATGACGAGCGTATCCTCAAGCAGTCCCCGAGCTTTCAAATCCGTCAAGAGACCGGCAATGGGCTTATCGACCTCACGAGCATTTTTCTCGTGGCCAGCCTTGAGATTACTATGTTGATCCCACTGGACGTTGGAATCACTGTGAGTCACCTGGACAAAACGCACACCCCGTTCCGCAAACCGTCTCGCCAGCAAACACTGCCTGCCGAAGTCGGCTATAGTGCGTTCGTCCATCCCATATAACTTCTGCGTCACGGCTGACTCTCGCGATATATCTTGAATCTCAGGAATAGCCGTCTGCATCCGAAAAGCTAACTCGAAGGAATGAATCCGGCCTTCCAAAGATTGGTTTGGTCCGGAGCGGTTGAGGTGTTCGCGGTTCATCTCCAACAACAAATCGAGTTGTTGGCGTTGGAGGTTTTCCGGAATGCGGGGATTGCGAATGTAACGCACCCTCGCCCGCTCAGCGGGGATGCTCGCGTTGCCAATCGGAACTCCCTGGTGAGCTGCAGGAAGAAACGCTGCACCCCAATTGTTCACACCACCGTGGGCCAGTGTCGGACAGATTGTGATGAACGATGGGAGATTCTGGTTCTCGGTACCCAGACCATACGAAATCAACGAAGCCATGCTCGGGCGATCATTATTATCACTTCAGGTGTGAAGTTTTAACACAGCTCAGCC
>CAYYUU010001166.1:0-2560 GCA_964474955.1 uncultured Alcaligenaceae bacterium
CTTCGATTTTCGCCGTGATGGTGGTCACTTCCCGCGTCTCCCGATCTGGGGGAATGGCCGTCGCAGGGAGCGATGGCTCGGTCCCGACGGAAAGAGCCGTGGTTTCGTCCGTCTCGTCTGGGCCGTAAGCGGGCTTCAAGACGGATTCATAATTCCCCTTGGCGATCGTTTCGCTGGCCGCCAATTCGGTGACTTTGTCTTGGGCTTCCTGGTCGTTGGGTTGGACACTTCGGACCCATTCCCAGATTGCGTTGGCCTGGGTGAAGTTCCCCATCTTCTCGAAAACTCGGGCGAGCGATTTGTTGACTTTCACGTCTTCCGGGGCTCTCTCCCTCGCTTGTTGGAGAGTCCAGACGGCTGCCGAATGCAGCTCCATTGCGACGTAGACTTTGGCCATCGCCAAGTGCGTTCCCACGTCCCAGGGGTTGTGGCTAAAGATGTCTTCGGCCAGCTCCAGGGCCCGCGTGAAATTTTTGTCACTGAGCGCTTTCTTGAGACGCAACTTGGTTGGTGCCGTCGTAAGGGCAGCAAACCGGCTTCCCTTTAGATTTCCCTCGTATTTCTTTTTTTGCGTTTCCCGAAGAGTTTTCCGATACAGGAAATTCCCGGGGTCGAGCTTGCAACACTGGACGAGCAGTTTGATGGCGTAGTCATTGTCTCCGTTCGCGAACACCTGCCGGGCTCGGTCGAACTGTCCGGCCGCTACGCGTCGTTCTTCGGGTGTCGGTGCGGGGAGAGAAGTCGCATCAGACATCGGTGGGTCTCTTGGGTTTGGCTCGGGAAACCGCGGTCGATTTGCGATTTGCGTGGGATCCAATTTCATCCTTAAGCCTATCACACCCAGACCCTCGCTGATAGTCAGGAATTGAGCGATTCGGGGACGTGCGGGTCCGCCGCGTCGAGCCAACGTTGCAGATTTTGGCTCGCCTTCCCTGTCGCTGCAAGCCACTCTTGCAGAGCGGTCTCTTCCTGGGCAAGCAGGTCATCCACTTCTTTCACGCTTTCACCAGCCTTTTCGGCGAGTGCAGATAGTTCTTGGACCCGATGATGGTGTTCTTCGAGACCAGCCACCCAGGCCGAGTCTTTCTCCCCGGTAACTCGCCAGGACTGAACGAGAGAGTCGAGGGCTTGTTGTTGTTCGTTGACGGCGGCGAGCGCTTCCTCGACGGATCGTTCGACGGTGTCCAACACTTCATTCCATTCTTTGAGCGAATGCGTAGACATCCCGCACCTCTTCGTTGAAGTCGGTTCGGCGTCGAACGATGCGGAACAAGCCACACGAGCATGGCAAGGCACGGACGACCGACACAGAAGCCACATGTTTTTTGGAATTTGGAAGGCGGCGATATAAAGGAAGTCGTGAGGGTTGTCTATGGAAAGTTGCTTTTCACAGAACGAAAAGCAACTCTGCTGCAAAGAATCAGAAATTTCTATTTTTCCGTTGTTTTGCTCTTGCTCGAAATCGAGAAAAAGTTATCACCTTCCGACTCTCTCAAGCTAAATCGGTCTGCGCGAAGGTCCCACTGTGTGGTAGAGACACGCTCGCTCCACCAGACGCACAACGTGCCCTGTTGGTTGGCGAGTTCTCACGAGCCACTCGGTGTATTCCGTCCGTGGATATCTTTGCGTCGATCGATCCGACTGCCTGAGTCTTCACTCTGTTCGTGGACTGGAGCGAAGTGAGTCGTGCCCGCACGACCACCGAGCGACCAAACATCATGGAGGGTGCCGTGTACGTCGCATGCTCGACACTGTGCTTTTTGCGCCATCCGCTGGATCGCGCCTTGCGGATCATCAGCGAACTGGACTTCAGTAAAGTAGACGTGGCCATTCATGAAAGCGGTCCGCATCTGAAGCCGTCGGAGGTCGTCCGAGACGTGGCGGCGGCCGTCCAACGAATCCGCATCGGCCCTAGCTTGACGCCCGGAGCGTTCGACGTCGAAATCGAGGCGGACGATCCGAACGTCTTCCGGAAACAACTTCAGGCGATCTGCCGAATGGCGCGCCTGACGACGGTCTCGACCATCACCCTGTCCGCCGCGCCGAATACACACAACATCGAGGACGAAGCCGCAAGGCTCCGACCACTCGTCGCGATTGCCACCGCTGAAGGAATCAACCTGACGCTCGCGACCATCACCGGGACTCTCACCGAGACGCCCGAGAAGGCGATGGCGTTGTGCGAGGCCGTCCCCGGACTTGGGCTCACGCTCGATCCCAGTCATTACCTCGTCGGTCCAAACCAGGGACAACCGTTTGACAAGATCTTTCGGTTCGTCAAACACGTTCACTTCCGCGACACGGGACGCAGCGCCGAGCAGTTCCAAGTTCGAGTCGGACAAGGACAAATCGAATACGGACGGATAATCTCACAACTCACACGAGTCGGTTATGACAGGGTGTTGACAGTCGATATCCGAGACATCCCGGATGCGCCGTTCGTGATGGAATCGGAAGTGCGGAAATTGAAGTTCTTACTTGAGAGCTTGATCTAAAGTTGAAAGTGGAGAGTTGAGCGTGGAGAGTTGAGAGTTTTGTTTCCTGGCCAGAATGGCCAGGA
>CAYYUU010001167.1:0-2559 GCA_964474955.1 uncultured Alcaligenaceae bacterium
GGAAACAACTTCCACTTGTGCCGGTGAAAGACAACGTCATCCAAACGCCCATCGCGAAAAAAGTAGACAACTCAGACCCACCAGTCGTGCAAATCTTGGTCGCGAAGTCCGAACCCAAGGTGCAACGGCTTGTTCTCGCACCAGAAACGCTTCCAGAGCCCCGCGCAGAAAAAACGGCATATTGCCGCGATGAACATTTTGGTTGGGTTCAAGGAGTGGTTCAACGAACAAGCAAAGGAGTCCGGTTGCGATATGCGTCAATCGAGAAACTGGACAAATATGGCGGAAGCGTCACTCTTGTTGGCGGAAATGATACCGCTTTGCGAGACGGGGCTCACGTTCGCATCTACGGTCGGTTGGTGAATCCGATAGGTTCGAAGTTTGCCCCGTTGTATCAAGTGGAATCGGTTGGAGCGATTCCGGAGTGACAACGGGGAATACATATATGTGTGCTGAGCGACGCCGCGAGAAAAGAAATTCCCGAGATCCGGGTCTGGGATTATTTGGTCCGGAGAACAGGTTACAGCCCTGTCCATTCTTTTTCGGACAGGTTACAACCTGTCCCACGGACCAACGAAAACGGTAGTGATTGTCTGGCGTTCCTGCGGACCATTCATCCTTCGTTTGACTTTTCCACTTTGCCGTTCTTCTTCTGAGCCTTCTCCAAGTCGTCCACGGCCTTCTGATACTTTTTCTGCATCTTCGCGTAGTACCGGTAGGCCGGGGGAATGTTCCCAAATGTTTTGGCGTTCTTGAAGGCCTTGTTCATTATCGCGAGCGCTTTCTTGTGCAAGCCGGATTTCGAATACGCGAGGGCGGCTGTGTCCAACGACTCGGGGTTTTGGGGATCGAGCTTGACCAAAAGGTCGGCGAGTTTAACGAGTTCCTTCTTCGGAATCAGCGGCGTTGCCTTTTTCCGTGATGCCGCGGCAAAGCACAACGAGTTGAGTTGGACAGCCAAGAACTTCTTCTTCGTGAGGGGGCGGAAATAAACTCCCGCTTTGGACGCGGCGGGTTTCGCGCCATTGATCTTGGGAATATAACTTTGCGGATAGAGGAATCCTCGGGCTGTGCATTCGATTCCGACCTTCTTGTCCTTTCCGGTCTCAAACTCGCAATAACAGTGCATCGGCGCGTTGCAGATCGAAACAGGCAGCTTCGCTTCTCGACCCACAAGGAAATAGATCATGCTTAGGCCCGCACAATAGGCTTCCTTGTGTTTGATGAAACGGTGCAGCATGTACGCGCGCAGGACCTCATCGCTGGTCATGGCGAACGGATCGGAGAGTTTCTTCGGGATGCCGAACTTGAAATCCCGGAAGACGACCTTGTTGAGGGCACGGATGTGGTCCCTCGGTTTCTTCTTGTCGCCGAGCGTATCGCGCACGGCTTTCCCCATCTTTTTGATGAGTTCGCGTACTTCCTTCTCGTCGAGTTTTGGATTCAAGATCCGTTCCGACGCGAACACGAGATCTAGATAGCTCTCCTTGATTTCTTTTTGGGCTGCGATGCGATGCAGCCTCTCGATTGCCTTTTTCTGTGTTTGAGCCGAAACGGTGCTCGCGAAACCAAACACCACGACAACACTGAGCAAGAAACCAATGCGGGCCACGCCCGCCCTGCGAGTACGCATGAGAAAGCTCCGATACGAGAGTGATGAAAAGGCCAAGAAAAAGCCTTCGCGTTGTGACAAGCCTGAAGCGCGAGCGAAGGATTTTCTTTGTCTTGGCGTTTCTTACAAGCCTGAAGCGCGAGCGAAGGACAAAACTCGATCCTTCCCTCGCGCTTCAGGCTTATCACCGAATCAAACTCCAAGACACAGCGCAAGTCCGTTCGTTATTGAGTCACCAACTCCGCTTCTTGCGTCTTAAGAATTTGTTTGAGCAATCGCGGCGGCGACATCGGCAGCTCTTGCATTCGAACCCCGGTGGCCCGATAAATTGCATTCGCGATGGCCGCGGGCGGTGGGACGATCGGCACTTCACCGACGCCACGAACGCCGAACGGATGACCCGGGTTCGGGATTTCGACAATGATTGTGTCGATCATCGGCAGGTCGAGCGACGTCGGCATGCGGTAGTCGAGATAGCTCGCGTTGACCATCTCGCCCTTGTCGTTGTAGAAGTATTCCTCGTTCAACGCCCAGCCAATGCCCTGGACGGCTCCGCCTTGCATCTGGCCTTCTACATAGCTCGGGTGGATGGCTTTGCCGGCGTCTTGCACAACGGTGTACCGAAGGATCGTAACCTTGGCCGTCTCGGGATCAACCTCGACGTCGACGACGTGCGTCCCGAACGCTCCACCCGGTTCTTTCGGATCGACGCTCGCCCGACCAACAATCGTTCCGCCCGAGCCGTGAAGTTGTGCGGCCAGTTCATTGAACGTCATCTTCTTGGACGAGTCGTCCTTGTGAATCAGTCTTCCGTCGACATACTCGATCTTGTCGGGCGTGGTTTCCCAGACGAGTGCAGCCCGCTCGATCATCTGTTGCTTGATGTCTTCGCCCGCTTTGATGGCGGCGTACCCGCTCGCAAACGTGACACGGCTTCCCCCCGTCAC
>CAYYUU010001168.1:0-2547 GCA_964474955.1 uncultured Alcaligenaceae bacterium
TCGGCTCTTGTCTCTTGACTCCGTCTCTTATATCTCATCCCTGCACTTCGTACACAACGACTTTCTGATGTCCGACGGCATAGAACTTTGCGTGGTCATCGCTGAAGACGGCGTCGTGGACGTGCATTGGCAGGTTCGATTGGTGACTTCGATTTCGATCTTGTGGGTTGCCAAACAGGGCGATGCCGTTGGCGCGTCCACCGAATCCGCAAATCCAATTGTTTCGGGGATGATATTCGAGGCGGTTGATCATCCCGTTGTTGCCTTCGAGAACGTAGGCACGCTGGCCACGCTTCCAGTCGAAGACTTCGACACGAGATTTTCCGGCGATGCTATCGACGTTGCCGATCCGGCCCACGCCACCGACAGCCAGGTGATTCCCGTCTGGCGAGAACGCGAGCGACCGAGCGCCGCCAATCGAGCGAATCCGTTGACGACCATCCCAGGTGTAGAGCCCGGATGCGTCCAGCGTTGCTTTCCTGTCGCCCGAGGAAACTTCCCAGACGAAGACCTTACCGACGCGGTCGGCCGTTGCCAAGAATCGTCCGTCTCCTGAGAACCGACATGTGTAAAGCATCGAGTCGAAGTGAGTCGGCGTCTTTTCGGCGTGACCTCGGATGGCTCGGATTTCTTCACCTGTCTGGGCGTCCCAGATTCGACAAACCATGTCGTCCGCGACGCTCGCAATCTTGCTTTGGTCGGGGGAGACGGCGATGTGTCGAATCCATCGCGTGTGAGCGTTGATCGTGCGGATTTCTCGATTTCCTTCTAGGTCCCACCAGATCAATCGGCCGTCGTACGCGCCGGAGATGACTTTCCCACGGACCAAACGAACGCTCGTGACGTAGCGGCCGTGGTTGGCGAGTTCGCGTTCGCGTGGGTTATTCTGGGAGGCGTCGATTTCGAACACTTTGCCCTGCGAACTGCCGACGAGCAGTTTTTCGGAGTCCGGAACGCGGTCCACTGACAACAGGATGTCACTACGTCGGATCTCTCGAATTTTGCGAAGACCGCGAGGCTGTGAATCAGGCATGTGAGATACTCCCCATCGTGATTTGTTGTGGTGTATTTAGGCGAGCACTTCGCGGACCGGGCGGGTACCGGGGTCCGTCAGAGGCACAGGTCGAGCGCCGACGTGATAGTTGCGGCGATGGTTGATTCCCAGAGCGCGGTAAATCGTGGCAAAAAGCTCAGGAGCGCTGATTTCTCCGTCGGCTACCCGATTTCCGCTCGCGTCGGTGCGACCATAGACACTCCCGCCTTTGATTCCAGCCCCGGAGAGAGTCGTACTCCAAGCTCTGGCGAAGTGGTCACGCCCGAGTTGCGGGTTGATTCGTGGTGTTCGCCCGAACTCGGCGAGGGTAATCACCAGTGTGTTCGAGAGCATCCCGCGGGCTTCGAGGTCGTCGAGCAAGGCCGACATCACGCGGTCGAGTTCGGGAACGAGTTCTTGATGAGTTTCAAAGTTTTGGCCGTGGCTATCCCACCACGCGCGACCGACTCGGACGAACGGAACTCCGGCTTCGATCAAACGTCTCGCCGCGAGTGCCTGACGACCGAAGAGCGTTGGCCCATAGCGGTCACGCACCCGGGCGGGTTCGTCCGAAATGTCAAAGAGTCGTTTGTTTTCCATGATACCGCGGACCCGTTCGAACGCTCGCCGATGCGTGTCGACGCTGGCCGAAGGGTGATTTTGCTCGAAATTCGCACTGAGTTGGCTGCGGAGGCTCGCGCGGTCGGCATGCTCTCTGGCGTTCAGGCCAACCGGATTGATGTTTTCGGGGATCATCGACTCGTAGAGGTCCATCGAAGCGTATCGGGCTCCGAGGAATCCGGGATGACCAGGCGAGACGTTGCGTCGGCCTTCCGTCGCGGTGTAGTAGCTCACGTAATCGGGAACCGGGTTGTTCGGTCGGCCAAGTTCTCGGGAGAGAACGGCACCGAGATCCGGGTAGTCCAGGTTCGATTCGTTCCGTCGACCGCGAGACATCAAACGGGCTCCACCGCCATGATCACCGACTCGCGTGTTGAGCGAACGGATGATGCAAGTATGGTGCATTCGCTGGGCCATCAGCGGCATCAGTTCGGAGATACGAATGCCCGTGACGTTCGTTTGGATCGACTGGAAAGGCCCACCCGTTACGGTCCCTGGCTTCGGGTCCCACGTTTCGAGTTGGCTGGCACCACCGGCGAGCCAGAGCAAGATGCAGTGCTTGCGGTTCTGCATAATCTCGCTCCCCAGCTCTGTGCTTTCGAGAGCCTGAGCACCAGCGATTGGGGCAAACGCAATCGAGCCCGCTGCCGCAGCGCCCAGAAAGGCACGGCGATTGAGGAAGTGGTCTTCGGTCCCACAAAATTGTTTTCGTGCCATGCGGTGTTTTCCTTCGGCAAAGGGATGTCGGCGAAAGATCTATGGTTCCAAGAACCCCTCTCCCCGCGAGCGAGGAGAGGAAGTTAAAAAGTGCTGTGGGTGATTTCAAAGTCCTTCTCCCCGCTTGCGGGGAGAAGGCCAGCTCTTAGCGAAGCGGGAAACGCTGTGGATGAGGG
>CAYYUU010001169.1:0-2547 GCA_964474955.1 uncultured Alcaligenaceae bacterium
GTCGTAACTTGGCGCGACGCTGCTTTTTCTCTTTGTCTTTGAGTGTCGCCTTTCGCTCCACGAGAGGACGCCTGCCTTGGTTTTCTTTCTATTCCCTAATCCCTATTCCCTCTCTTCCGGTCAATAATTGATCCGCAACCTCTCCGTATTCTGATCTCGGGTCACGCTCGTTTTCACTCGGAACGCCGTCTCGATTTGTTCGGGTGTCATCGTCTCTTCGGGCGCCCCAAAGGCCGAAACTTTACCATCGGCCAGAATGAGAATCCGGTCCGAGTAGCGCGCCGCCAGATTCAGTTCATGGAGCACCGCGATTACGGCTTGGCCATGTTCCTTGACCTGATTGAGTAATTGTTGTTGGTGGAACAGGTCCAAATTCGTGGTCGGCTCGTCGAGGGCGAGAATAGGCGTCTCCTGCGCGAACGCACGGCCCAAAAACACACGCTGAGCTTCGCCACCGGAAAGCTGTGTCACCGGCCTGTCACAAAGATCCACGATGTCGGCTTTTTCGAGTGCTCGCTCGACGGCGGCGTGGTCGGCGTTGTCCATCGGTCGAAATCGTCCGAGGTACGGCGTTCGCCCCATGGCAACGACTTCCCGAACGGTGAACCCAAAAGGCATCTCGATGAACTGCGGCAGGAATGCGATTTTGCGAGCAATCTCCGTCCGGGACAACGACGAAAGTGGCTTGCCATCCAGCGTGATCGTTCCGGAGAATGGTTTGAGCAATCCCAAAAGCAGGCGAAGTAAAGTAGTTTTTCCGGCACCGTTCGGACCGACGACGGAAATCCATTCCCCGGGAGTGAGCTGAAAATCGACGTCCGCGAGAACTTCTTGCTTGCCGTATCGAAACGAAAGAGAGGACGCTTCGAGGAGCATTAAACCCCCTCCACGCGGAATTTGTGGGCAATCAAGAGATAAAGAAAGAACGGCCCGCCGAGTAGCGAAATGAGCACGCCGAGGCGAATTTCTTTCGTCGGCAGAGCTGTCCGAGCGACAAGATCGGCAACCACAAGAAGAATGGCACCGCCGAGAAAACTCGAGACCATGAGAATTCTGTGTTCGGCCCCAACAAGAAGTCGCAAAATATGAGGCACAATGAGACCGACAAACACAAGCGTCCCGCTGACCGACACCGCTGCTGCCGTGACCGCCGTCGCCAACGTCAGGATGATTGCCCGAGACGTCGGGACGTCGACGCCGAGAGACAACGCGACCTCTTCACCCGACGCCATCACATTCAGATCTCTCGCAAACAACAGCAAGAACCCGGAACAACCAACGATTAACGGCCCCGCGAGAGCGACATCCGTCCACGTCTTCCCATCGAGTCCACCCATGAGCCAACGTATGATTTCTTGCCCGACGTACCAGCGTGAGAGCGACATGGTCAACACGAATGACGTCAGCGAGGAAGCAATCCCACCGATGGCGATTCCGGCCAACAACAGCGTGATGATCGAAGACTTCCCGCGAGCCACCGAGATCGTGTAGACCAGAAACGCGCAACCCACCGCGACGACGAACGAACAAATCGGCAGCGCCAACATCCAATACGAAGCCAGCCCCGTCGCGATCGCAACCACCGCACCCAAAGATGCGCCGCCTGAAATCCCAATGATCCCCGGATCGGCCATCGGATTGCGGAAGACTCCTTGCATGACCGCGCCGGCGATCGACAATCCGCCGCCAACCAACACGCCCATGAGAACTCGCGGCAAACGAACCCGCCACAAGATGAGTTCTTCCCAGGGTTGCCACGTCGAGGGACTTCGGCCCAGAAGAGAATCCGTGATGATGTCCCAACTGTGGATCGTGACGGTGCCGATCGTGACACCCGCGACCATGGAGATCACAAGAATCCCAAGCAGCGCGAGAAGCGTCACGGCCTTCTTGCCTGTCGCTCGGCGAGACGATGTTGTCATGAACGCGTCTCCTGTTCGGGACGGGAATTCGGATCAAAAAGAGTCGCCTTTGAAGTAGTAGGCACACACCGTGTGCCGTTGTCTTTGTTTTGTTTTGGAGTGCGGCAGCGTAGCTGACGCTTTGGGAGTTTTTGTTTTGTCTTTGTTTTTGTTTTGGAGTGCGGCGGCTCGACGCCGCTTTGGTAGTTTTGTTTTTGTTTTGTCGCCTTTCCTTTGCTAATTACTAAAATTTAACGCACCCAAAAACACGACTCTTATTTCTCCGACTGTCCTCGCAACGGCGGCAACTCCATCATCGGCAATTCTTCCGGGACTCGCGAAGGATGGACCGCATGCCCAATCGCCACTGCCGCCTTCACGACGTGATGCGAGATGGTATCGAGATATCGACGAGGCAAGACGTACACACGTTTCTCCTGAACGGCCCGGACGCTTTGCCACTCCGGGTGAGACAAAATACTCGGTTGCGAGTCCTGCGGCGAACCACCAAGCGGGGCGAACGATTCGGGCACGATGATCACTTCCGGGTTCAACGCCAGCACCTTCTCCAGGGGGATTTCACTGATCCCATGAATCCCGATCTCCGCCGCGATGCGTTCGGGATTGATCGTCCCATAGTCCGCCC
>CAYYUU010001170.1:0-2545 GCA_964474955.1 uncultured Alcaligenaceae bacterium
TGCTGTCCGTTATCTTGAGGGCTATTTCAAAGTCCCTCGACCAAGCGGGGCGAGTGACTTTGAAACCGGACACTCATTTATTTCCCGTTCCGAGTGTGCCTACTACTTCAACACTTCGAGACGGATCCCAACTTGCCGAAGAATCTTCCTCGGATCATACTGGGATAATCGATCGATTAGGGATTTTGAGCCGATCTACCAGAGGAGGTTCTGATGTTGCGAATCCTGTTCTTGGTGTTGTTGACTTCGTCAGCCTTCCTGGGGTTGGACAACGTTGTCAGTGGAGGGCAACAAGATGGCCGTTTCAAAGGCCGGCCGCAACCCAAACAAGTGAAAGATGGCTCGCTGAAGTTGGTCAAGATGTATCAACGGGCCGATCTGGACGCGGTCACGAGTGTTGCGATCAGCCCCGATGGCAAGTTCCTCTATGCCTCCGCCTGGCAGTCGGCGACGCACGTCGTTTTTCGTCGTGACGCGAAAACCGGAACCTTGACCCACGTGCAAACTGTGACGGACAAGATGGTGCTCAACGGAGCCACTGCTCTCCGGTTAAGTAAGGATGGTGAGTTTGCCGCAGCGGCGGCTTTCCGATCCAGCTCGGTGGTCTTCTATTCCCGTGATGGCAAGACCGGAAAGTTAGCCCGTTTGGATGTCAAACGTCAGAACGGTCCGGGCGTCACCGGTTTGGGGTCTGCCATGGACGTCGATTTCTCGCCCGATGGCCGCTTCCTGTATGTGCTGGACGCGCCAGGGGGAATGACCTTGTTCCGGATCGTTGGCCAAGCCAAAGAATCCAAACTCAAGTTCATCGAATCGTTCCGCAGTAATTTCCTCAGAGGTCTTCGCGGTCTTGCAATTCATCCCTCGGGAAAGGTCATCTTTGGCACAGCTCAGTACGCCAATGCGCTGGTCGTCCTTCAGCCCTACAAGAAAACGGGCAAGGTGAGGATCTTGCAAACATTCGAAGACGGTAAAGGTAAGGTTCAAGGACTAGGGGGTGCCTTCGGAGTGACGGTCAGCCTCGATGGTCGGTACGTGTATACGACCTCTGGGCGCTTCCGCGGTGAGGATGCCGTGAGCGTTTTTCGGTATAACGCCGTCACCAAGAAGCTCACGTTGGTGGAGAAGTTTGTGCGCGGCAAGAAGGGCGACAACAAGCAAAATGATGTCCTGGCAGGGTTTGAAGGTGGAAACGAAATCGCCGTCAGCCCGGATCGCACGAACGTTTATGCGGTAGCTACCAAGAGCGGTTCGGTCGCGGTCTTTCGGTGCCACACTCGACTCGGAACCTTGAAATTGGTGCAAATGTTTCAAGGCGGCAAGGCGACTGCTGGGGCTGCGGGCGTGACGGTCTCCCCTGACGGGAAGTTTGTCTACGTCGCCGCCGAGAACAGCGATGCCGTTTCGGTGTTTCGGCGGAACTAATCCCGCGGGAAGCATCAAGTCATTCTGTTGCCACTTCCACACGTGCCGTTGGCGGAATTGGCCAGATAGCGACTTGGCCACTTCCGTCATCGGATGGCACTTCGATGATTGTGTCGCCTGGTTCCGCGCCGTAGATGACTCCCAAGACTTTGCCAAGGTCTTCGCCTTCCGGGAGGTCTTCGCGATAAACGACATACACGCCTAGGTGAAGTTCGGCCACTTCGGCGAGCGTTTCGGCCAGCTCGGATAAATTTCCGTCCGCCCAATTCAGTCCCGGAAAGACTCCCTCCAAAAAGGTCGCGAAACTTCCACCGCAGGCACTTCGTGATTCGAGCAAATAGAATGTGCAAGGCATATGTACCGTCGCTTCCTTGGGTGCGGAACGATGATGACGTGTGGGTATATATGTCTTTAGATTCGGAATCTGGTGAACTAGGAGTGAAACGGAGGAGCTGAGGATTTTACTCTGCCGGAAAGGATACGACGCGATAACGACGACAAAGGGGAGAACCAATAAAAGTGTTCCGAGGTGTTTTGGTGAGTGGATTAGTCATCCTCGGACCATGCCACCTGACCGCTCGGAACAGATTTGTCTTGTGGAGCAGGAGGTTCGTCAGAATCTGAGTTGGCGGAAGTACCGTCAAATTCTGCGAGAGCCTCGCAAGTTGCTTTCCCAAGAGCGTCATCTTGATCGGGGAAAACCGTTCGCAAGTCGAGGAACAATTGACCATCGCGGACACGTCCAACGACTGCGGGAGTTCCTGTGCGGAGGGCGTGTGCCAAATCTCCGACACCCACGTTGCGGGGGGTGAGGGCAAGAACGACCGTTGGTAGCGATTCGTCCGGAAGCGAGCCGCCCCCCACATAGGAGACACCTTGTTCGATCGTGACGGATTCGACATTGGGTAGTTTTGCGATGTGCGGAAGAATTCGTTCGGCGCGTTTCTGGAGCTCTTCCAACGGCGTCGATACCATCCGCAAATACGGGATATCTAGAAAGATTCGCCGCTCGTCGAGGTATATCCGTAGAGTCGCTTCGAGCGCGGCAAGGGTCATCTTGTCGAGCCTATAAGCTCGCTTCTAAGGATCTTGTTCTATAGCCTCGTTCCATCGTTTGCTT
>CAYYUU010001171.1:0-2544 GCA_964474955.1 uncultured Alcaligenaceae bacterium
GTAGCAGACCAACAAGTCGGACTCTTCAAGGCAGTGATACGTCCCGGCGATGAGTTTGGCCGCCGCGTGCCCTTCCTCGCGGCGAATGCGGGCAATTTCCTCTCGTGGAAGTTCCGCGGAACCACAGTCGCCCGGTGTCATCGTGGCGATGTGAACGTCCCAGCCATGTTCTTGCTTGAGTCGAACTAAGGTCCCCGCGCAAAGGAACTCGGCGTCGTCGGGATGCGCCAAGATGGAGAGGATGACGTTCGATGCGCTGGACATGATCTTGGTTTCCTCTGATGTTATTTTCGGCGGAGAGCCTCGGCGCGTTCGTGAGCTGCCTTGACCGCAGCGAACAACTCGGCGAGGGAATCTTCTTTCTTCATGGCGGCGTGTTTCGCTCCATCGAGTGGCGTGCCGATACAGACCGCGATGGAGGATTTCTCCGGGGGAAGAAAGAGCGGGGAGAAACTTGGCACCGCTTGACCACTTGGCCACGCTTCGAATGCCCCAGCGATTCCGACGGGAATGATCGGCACCTTGGTTTTCTTGATGAGCAGATTCACTCCGGGCTTGAACGGCGCGATCTCTCCCGTTTTGGTGCGAGTGCCCTCGGGGAACAAGAGAACAGCTTGCCCGAGTTGCAACCTTTCAAGGATGTTCTTGAGACCTTCTCTTCCGCCTCCTTCGCGATCAATCGGCACGGCCTGCAGCGCGTCGATGAAGGGACGCAGGAGTGGGTTTTCCCAGAGCGTTTTTCGGGCGAGGGGGATGAGATGTCGCCGCGTGGCGAGCCCGACGAGGACGGGGTCGAGATAACTGGCGTGGTTGGCCAGGACCAGCGCTGCCCCGGAGTTGGGGATGTTGTTGCGACCTTCCGTTTTCAAGCTAAAGCCCAACGTGCAAGCCATGTTCATCATCAGGTAGGTGAACTCGTACCACCAGTAGTAGAACCGATCCCGCATCGCCGAATTTCCAATTCCAGGTGCTCGATGACCTCTTCGAGCGTGAGATTCGTGGTGTCAAGAATGATGGCATCGTACGCGGGTATCATCGGGGCGATGTCACGCGCAGCGTCTCGCGCGTCTCGCACGCGTTGGGCTTCGAGGATGTCTTCGAGCCGCACAGTTTCGTCGCGTTGCTTCCATTGTTCGTACCGCCGTCGCGCTCGCGCCACTGGTTGAGCGACAAGGAAGAATTTACAAGTTGCGTCGGGGAAGACAACCGTACCTTGATCTCGGCCCTCGCAAATGATGTCCCTTTCACTTGCGATTTGCCGCTGCAAGCCACGCAGGTATTTGCGGACTGTGGGATTGCTCGCAGCTCGTCCCGTCGAATTCGTGACTTCCGTCGTTCGAATCTCGAAAGTTACGTCTTGTTGGTCGAGTAGGACTTGCCCGGTGGGAGGTAGTTGAATGTCGATCGAGGAGAGGAGTGGCTGGATGGTTTCGGGATCATCCAGGTCGTACCCAGCGTGTAGCCCGGCCAGCGTAACGGTCCGGTACATGGCTCCAGTGTCGAGGTACTGGAAGCCCAGGCGTTTGGCGAGTCCTTTCGCCGCAGTGCTTTTCCCGGCGCCAGCTGGACCGTCGATGGTGATGATCATCGGCGTGGAGGAGATCGAGGAGATTCGTCCCAGGACAGGTTTGTAAGCTGTCCAAGGAAAACACGGACGGGTTATAAACCTGTCCGACGATGTTGCGGTTTGCCGCCAAGTCTTACCGAGGAAACGATGCCGTGATCTGACTGCGTTTGTTGGGATTCAGACGAACAGACGTCGTGCCAACTTCCCCGACGTTGTCGCGAAGGACGGTACAGGTGACGACCCCTGGCGGACGGCCTCGCAGGGTGAGTTGCGCGCCCGGTTGAACTCGCTCAACCCTGTCTGGATACCCCGACTGCTTGATCAAGAAAACGAGGTCTTCGTTGTAGTCGTTTGTGATAATCAAGGTCGAAGTCGCCAATGGCCCGGGGGAAGATTTCGCCGTTGTTTTCTTGAGCGCGGCCTCTTCCATCTTTCGCAAGTCTTCTGTTAATTGGGCCACTTGTTTCTTCAGATTTTCCATCTCCAGGGGCGGGTAGAAGGATTCTCGTTGTTGCTCGAGCGTGTCGATTTTTTTCTGCAGGGCCGCGATCTGGGTTTGTAACGTGTCGTTATTTTTCTGGACAGACCCGAGTTCCCCGCGCAGTTCTCCGTTGACCTTTTTCATCGCCTCGACTTGCTGGAACATGTACTGGCAATCTTTCCGGAGTGCGCCGATCTCGGCCTTGAGCATGCCCCCGAACGCCTCTTCCATCTCTTTCTTCAACATCGGGCGAAGAACTTTTTTCATCTTTGCAATCAGGGCGTCAACGTCGAGGGGAGGCTGGTTCTTTCGGGCGAGCTTGTCGTTGTTCTTCGTGCCCTCCCCCGATGAGCCGGAGTTCCTCTCCTTCATCGCGGCGATGAAGGCCGTCAGGTCGACCATAGTCGTCTTCAGGTCCTTTCAAAGCGCGTCGATTTCTTCCTTGAGCTTTTCCAAACGGAGAGTGCTTGTGCCCTGATTCGCTTGGAGCTTGGAT
>CAYYUU010001172.1:0-2532 GCA_964474955.1 uncultured Alcaligenaceae bacterium
TGGCTTCGGAAAATTATTGTACTTTTCCGGTGCCGGTTCGTTCTCGATGAATCGACCAGGAAGCATCCCTTTGCCGTCCTTGAAGAGCTTCTCTTGGTAATCTTCCATGTTTGACGCGACTTGGTCGCCGACGCTCAGGATGACTCCGCCACCTCCTTTGAGATAGTTCGAGAGTCGGTCGATCTGGATGCCGTCGATGACCCGCAGGTCCGCCAAGTAGATACAGTCATATTTGGCCAGCGAACGGACGTTCTTCTCGGCAAACTCACTCGGCGAGATGACCGTGGGCACGATCGTCGTGAACCGTAATTTCTCCTCTTCCGCGATGATTTGACCGAGGGGGTCGTCGTTCTTTGTGATGAACGGATTCAACGCCAGACGCAAGTATTCGCTCGCCGAACTGTACTTGTCGACCGACGGCTTGCCGTTGACGATCAACACGGGGACCCGCTTTTTTACAGTGACGACGAACGACCTCTGGTTGTCCGGCTCCAGTTCATCGCTCTTGTGAACTACTTTGACCTGGACGGCATACGAACCCGCTTCACCGAATTGGTAATCGTCAAAGCTGATGGTTCGGCTTTCGCCCGGGGCGATCGTGATCTTCCTCTCACGGCGTTTTTGGAACTGGAACTGAGCATCATGGATGTGACTCCCCGCGAGCCCATCGCGGAGCTGGACCTGGACGTCTTCGGCGGTGGTCTTGCCGTAGTTTCGGATGGTGGCCGTGATCGGAACGACTCGGCCGGGCCGCAAGAGTTTCGAACTACCATCACGGGCGATGGCCTTGTAGTTGATCTGGACGTCGGAAACGGCGAGATTCGACGCCTTCGACTCGCCGACGTCCACAAACACCGTTTCGGCTCGCTTTTCGATCTCCCGAATGATTCCCTGTTCTCGCCCGCTGACCTTCCGCTTTTCGCCAGTGAACTCCCCGCCGATCCACGTCGATTGCTGCAGGTCGGTGATGAAGTAGACCTCCCGCGCCCGATACCGGCTCGGCGTCGTGGCCAGTTTCTCGGCGACCGAACTCAACATGGCGGGCACGTTGGCGTTCCCGTGAGAGGCCCGGACGTTGTTCAACTCACCAATGACGGCGTCGGCCTTGTTCGATATCTCCGGGACGACCCACTCAGGCGATTCTTTGAGCAACACGACCGTGTAGCCGTCTCCTGGCTGGCCAGTGTTAATGATCTTTTTGGCCTGATCGACGGCCCGATGGAAGCGTGATTTTTCGTTGCCGCGTCGGGCCTCCATGCTCAATGATCCGTCGATGACGATGAGCTTGTGAGACCGATAGGTTCGCTGCGTCACGAACCCGGCTCCGCCGTCGGGCCAGAGCGTGGCCCACATCCTTTCCGCCCACGTCGTGACGCTCGCCATCGCCAATAGGATAAGGGCCAAAATCAAAATCCGCACCAGCAAGAGCAGCAGCTGCTCCAGGCGCATCTTCTGGCTGGTTTCTTTCTCGGCGTCGATCAAGAAACGCATCGCCGCCCACGTCACGATCTTGTAGCGACGGCGGTTGAGCAAGTGGATGATGACGGGGATTGATGCCGCACCGGCGCCCAAAGCCAAGGTGGCGCCGAGGCTTTCCAGGATGGCCAGCGGGAAGATGCTCAAATCCAGGGCAGCAAACGGAATGGAAATCATTTAGGCGTCCAACTCCAATACAAAGAGGGAAAAGGGAGCAAGGAACAGAAAGACCGCTACTCCGAGAGACAATGGTTGTTTCTGTTCCCTGTAACAAAAATTCCCTGGTCCCTGCGTTATGCGCGCTTCAAGCGGTGTGCGAGATAACTCGAGAGGGCAATACTCAAGGGCTTGTCGGTCGGCATTTGGACATAATCGATGTTATGGTCGCGGCATCCGCGTTCCAAATCGTCCACGAACTTCCCGAATTTCTCCATGTAGCTCTTTCGAAGGCTTCGAGGGTCGGTCAGGAGGTCCGGATATTTTTCCAAACCACGAAACAGTGTGGTCTCCTGGAAGGGGAATGTCAACTCGAGCGGGTCGAGGACGTGCCATAGAATGACCTCATGACGTTTGTGGCGAAGGTGCCTGAGTCCGGCCAGAATTTCGGGTACCTCGTCGAACATGTCGCTGATCAAGATGACCAACGACCGCCGTTTGATCTGGTCGGCGAGGTCATGAAAGAGCTGGCCCATGTGGGATTTCTCCTGGGAGCCACCCTTGTTCATGACGTTGATCATTTCCTTAAATTGTGATTGTTGGCTCGACGGCTTCATGAACCGGCGGACGGCGTTGTCGAACGTCACGAATCCAACGCTATCGGCCTGATGTTGTGTCAGATACGCGGTCGCCGCTGCAGCCATGCAAGCGTAGTCGTACTTAGTGAGCAAATGGTTTTTCTTGTCTCGAACGGAGCCGTACTTCATCGACTCGCTGATGTCGAGCACGAGCCAAACAATGAGGTTCGTTTCTTCCTCGTATTGCTTGAGGTAAAACCGGCCCGTCCGGGTGTAAACCTTCCAGTCGATGTGTTTGATGTCGTCGCCGGGGACGTATTCG
>CAYYUU010001173.1:0-2531 GCA_964474955.1 uncultured Alcaligenaceae bacterium
CTCAGGAACCAATCCGATTCAAAAATTACCGATTTTCTTTTGGCAGGGATCAATACCAGGCCTGTTGTCTGTCGCCGGAGAAAACGAAAGAGCGAAAGGAACTTTGGAACCTAATCATAACTGCGAGTCCTCGCTCGGAGTGGGGACGAAAGGCAAGTTTCGCGCTCGCCGAAGTGGCCTACGCAAAAGGCCAGCGAACGGAAGCCTTCCAGCGATATCGGAAACTTTTGAAGGACTTCGCTAGCTTTCCGGGGCGAGACAAGATAGCCCGGTGGGTCGAGTCTCCCGACCAAATGAAAGAATGTAGGGCCGTTCTTCGAGAAGTCGTTGGGGGCATTCTGTCGCGAATCAATGCAGGCAAAGGCGGTGTGGCTTGCACCGTGGAGGTCACCCAGGAGGGAGTCGCGAAACGACTGGCGGCTCGGGTCGCCCACGACGGGTCGAAAACGATCCTGGATGTCCAGTATGGTCAGGCGGCGTTCTTCTTCGCCGGAGCAAAAGAGAAGAGTTGGTTGCTGATGCCTGGAGGAAAAGAACTCCTCGTTTCGGAGAAGGGTTTGGAGATGCCGAGTCTGAATCTATTCGGTTCACTCGACCCCAAAACGGGCAAGTGGAACGTGAACTTCAACACGAGCGAGAAGGACCAGGCTCACCCGATCCGGTGCGGCTTTTCGAAAGAGACCGTGGTCGCCCTGTTGCGCACGTGGCTTTCCTTTGGTCATGTCTCCATGCGGTCTGTCAAGCCGACTGGAAATACTAAGCAGGCCTATGCGTTGACGTTCGATTATTTGTGCTCGGGTCCTGATCCAGACATTCGGACGGTGGACGCACTCGTTGAAGATGGAAATGTAAGGTCGGTAACGTTGACCTGTGTGCTCAAGGAAAAGAGAACGGTTATCCGCATGAATCATATCCGGATTGGCGAACCGGTCGATGCTCATATGTTTGCCATTCCCAAGCGATACGCTCAGTTGCCAACCCGCCGGACTCAAGAGGATCTCGCGGCGAGGTTGTGGATGCACCTGATGCTGTTTGGCACTGAAATTTCCCAGGAATTTCTGGGTGATGCTGATGCGAACGCGAGGATTGTTGGCAGACGGAAGTAGAAAGCCGACCCGAATCACCAGACAGTTAGTAGTTCATCATATCCCTGAGAGACACCCTGGATAGCGTCTCTTTACGGCTTCCATTTTTCGATCTGGGAACCGTGAAAAGAATGATGGGACGTCACGCGAAGGTGCGAAGGAAAAGAAGAAAAACAAAACAACAAACAAAAACTACCAAAGCGGCAGCCTCGCTGCCGCAATCCAAAAACAATAATGTCTGTTCTAGCTCTTCGGCTTCTGGCACCAAGGGGCACCACACGAGGGACCTGCGGTGTTACATTGCATCGGCAAGTCGGCCGTTTCGGCTTGGGGTCTCGCGGGAATGCTGAAAAGTTGTTTTATGTCGTCCGCTTGGCATTCCGGGCAAGATACCGAGTCCCCACCTCGGACGAGTTGTTCGAACGTGTGGTCGCATTTCTTGCAGGCGTATTCGTAGATCGGCATTAGTTGTTTCTCCCTTTCCGTGTCGCTCACTTCAATCACTGTCAAATCCGACGGTTTTTGTACACTTGGCTGGCTTGTTCGAGGATGCTTCGTTCGTGAGACGTTAAGCTCTCTTTTCCGTACTTTTGGATCTTCTCGAGAACGGCGTCGACCTTCGCTTCGAGTTGTTCATCCATACTCGACGCGGGTGCCTTTCGTGCGACTTCTTCCCGATCCGCGTGAACGACTTTCAGTTGGGGTCGCCGCTTCATCTTGGGTAAGCGGAAGTTCGCAAGCAGCGGGTACAGCCGCCATTGATAACGATAATATAAAAAGCCCAGCAACGCCCCACCGAGGTGTGCCGTGACTCCGATGCCAGTGGGTCGCCCTCTCGTTTCGAGGGTGAACAGGTAAATGTCCTGGAACACCTGGAACGCAACGAACAACCAAATCGGCACAGGCAGGACGAAGAAAAGGTAAATGACCCGTTTCGGGAAATGAAAGGCGTACAGCACCAAGACGGCCGTCACCGCTCCGGACGCTCCCAACGCAGGCGGTGCATTTTGTACCATGCCGTGCGACAGGTAATACGTCCCTGGATACAACATGTATCCGATTGACCCAGCGAAAGCCCCGACTAGGTAGAACGTCAGGAATTCCTTTGGTCCGTAGAGATTCTCCAGTTCGGACCCGAACCACCAAAGGAACAACATGTTGAAAACGAGGTGCCAGATCTCATTGGGGTTGTGCAGAAATGCACTCGTGAGCAGTCGCCAAATTTGGCCTTGGAACACGGCCGCAGGTCTGAGCCAGAGAGCCTCCGTGAGTGGCCCAAGGCCTGGGAATGGGTTGTCGGGCGTCCCCCGTGGGATCGAGATCACCTGAATCAGGAACACAACGACGTTGATGACGATGAGCCACTTACAGATCTGGCCCGTTCGCCCGAACGTTTGCAGGATGGGGTTTCGGGACCCCCGATAATAATCACGATCGTAAATACAC
>CAYYUU010001174.1:0-2529 GCA_964474955.1 uncultured Alcaligenaceae bacterium
GGGCAAGCTCTCCGACCGGGTCGGTCGGAAACCGATTTTGCTACTTGGCCTCGCTGGGTCGGTCGTTTGTTATCTCATCTTTGGATACGCCACAGATTTGTCGCCGGACGTAGCGTTCTTCGCGATGGTGCTATTGTTCGCGAGTCGACTTGGGCAGGGGATCGCGGGAGCGACGATCGCCACGGCTCAGGCGGCAATTGCCGATTCGACGCCACCGGAAAAACGAAAACACGGCATGGCGTTGATCGGAGCGGCCTTTGGAATTGGCTTCACGTTCGGTCCGTTATTCGGATTCGTATGTCTGTTGTATTTTCCCGACGTCAAAGGAGCGTTGGGTTACGCTGCCGCGGCCTTGTCACTCGTCGCCTTGATCCTTGGCTTCGTGCTGCTTCCGGAAACGCGGAAGTTCGGGGAAGAGTCGCCTCGCCGAACTCGCACATTTGACCTTGGCCAGGTTGGAAAAGTTCTCAACATGCCCGGAATCGGAGTGGTGATTCTGGTGTTCTTTTTGACGACAATCGGCTTCTCGAGCTTTGAGCCAACGCTGGCTCTTTTGAACAAAGAAATCTTGGGCTTGGCAGACAACCAAAACATGCTCGTGTTCGCCTACGTCGGTTTGGTGTTGCTGATCACCCAGGGATTCATCTATCGGCGAGTAGCGAGGACCATGTCGGAGGTCACGCTCATGACAATCGGGATCATTGCGATGGGCGCGGGCCTGGGCATTTTGGGGACGGCGGTGTTGGCCGTCGGACTGGAAACGCCGTTGTCGAAGCCGCTTCTTACGACGTGGTTTCTGGGAGCATTGACGGGCGCGACCTTCGGATTTGGATTCTTGACGCCTTCCGCTCAGGCTTTGATCTCGCGACGCACCGACGCTGACTCGCAAGGGGAAGTTCTCGGAGTGAACCAATCCGCCTCGGCGCTCGCGCGAATTCTAGGCCCTTTTCTTGGCGTCGTGTTGTTCAAGATCCCGGGAACGTATCATTTGCTGCCGTACGCTTTCGGTGCGGCCGTGTTGTTCGGAATGTTGAGCTTGATTCCGCGAGTTCGAAAAACAGAAGGTGGGGAATAGGGAACAGAAAGACAAGATTCTCACGCGAAGGCGCGAAGGTGCGAAGGAAAGAGTGATGGGAATTGTTGTTTGTATGCCGTGTAGCGGCTTACAAAAAACAATTCCCAGAAATACCGATACCGAACTTTCGGGTGTTCCTTGATGTTCCGCCTTCTACCTTTTCCCTTCCACCTTCAAGAAAGGATTCACTCAGGTGAAGTGGTGGCGTCGGACTGCTCCATTGGACGGCTTGGAAGCGAAACGGATTGCCCTCATCAAGCCAAGCGCTCTGGGCGACATCGTCCATAGTCTCCCGGTGTTGGGTGCGTTGCGGCACAGGTATCCGCAAGCCCGAATCGTCTGGGTCGTCAATAAGAGTTACGAATCTCTCATTGAAGGGCACCCCGATCTCGACGCCACGATTCCTTTCGATCGAACCGCTACTGACGAAGGCCTTTGGGGTGCGATGCGGTCGGTCGGTGCTTTCGTGCGGCGACTTCGCGCCGAGAACTTTGACTTGGCGATCGATTTACAAGGTCTGATTCGTAGCGGCCTGATGTGTTACTTGACGGGAGCCAAGAGGCGCGTCGGTCTGGCCACCGCACGAGAATGTTCTTGTTGGTTTTACACCGACGTAATCGAGACCCGAGGTTTGCCCGAACTCCATGCCGTGGATCGATACTGGCAGATCGTGAAGGCTTTGGGCGTCGAAGACTACCCCGTAACGTTTCGCTTGCCGATCCACACCGAAGCGTTGGAGTGGGCACGGGAGACTCTGATCACTCTGCCGCGACCTTGGATCATGGTGAGTGTCGGGACGCGATGGGAAACAAAGCGTGTCCCTCCGAACTTTTTTGGTGTGCTGTTGAAACGCGCCCAAGACCAATTCGGCGGAACAGTGATTTTCGTCGGAAGAGAAGACGAACAACGCTTGGCCTTGGCCGCCGCGAGTCATCTGGATGACCCCTGCACGCGAATGTTGACAGGTGAGACGAATCTTTCGCAGCTCGCCGCAGTGTTGAGTCTGGCCGACGTCGTCGTCGCGAATGATTCTGGACCCCTGCACCTTGCCGTCGCACTCGGTCGACCTGTGGTGGCTCCGTATACTTGCACAAAGGTCTCGCGGCATGGTCCGTATGGCCAAGCCAAACATACCATCGAAACCAAGGTCTCGTGTGCCGGAAGCTATCTCCGGCAATGTCCGAAGTTGGAATGCATGTCCGAGATTCATCCCGATCGGTTGTGGCCCAAGCTCCAGGAGATTCTTGCAACATGTCAGGTCAGCCAGACAAGTCCAGAACTGAGAGTCGAAAGGTGACCAGCCAACTCATTCTCGCAAGTGGGTCTCTCGGTCGGCGATTGCTCATGGAAGCTGCCGGTTACGAGTTCGTCGTCCAACCTGCCGACGTCGATGAACCAACGGGCGAAGGCACGACGGACATTCGGCAATTCGTTCAACATGTCTCATGGCTCAC
>CAYYUU010001175.1:0-2528 GCA_964474955.1 uncultured Alcaligenaceae bacterium
GACCTCGCTCACTCCCCACAACAACCAACTCCGGTCCCGACCAACGAAAAATCTTTCCCACTCGACGAACGCGGCGGCGTGCTCATCACATCGATCGGCCACTTCCTTTGTCACTTCAGCGAGGTCATGTACGGAGCCGTGATGGTCGCGGTCATGGCAACCTTCGATCTCGATAAACAAAGTGCCGCATCACTCAGCACAATCGGTTTTATCCTCTTCGGGTTCGGAGCATTGCCCGTCGGAGTCTGGGTCGATAAGTGGGGACCAACTCGCGTCTTCTGGGTCTACTTCATCGGGCTCGCCGTCGCAGGACTTGTTGTCGCTGCCTCTCCAAACGCATGGACGTTGTGCATCGCCTTGAGCGTTCTCGGATTGGTGGCGAGCATCTATCACCCGGTTGGCCTGGCGATGCTTTCGCTCCACACAAAGTCTCGCGGTCGGGCGCTCGGCATCAACGGCGTCGCGGGGTCGATCGGAATTGCACTCGGCCCCGCACTCGGGACAGCATTACGCACCCCCATGTTGTGGCGTTTGGCATACGTTATCGTCTCCGTCGCAGCCATCCTCTCGGCTGTGGTTTATGGATTACTCTTGCGGCGAGAAGGCCAGCGACGCCAAGCCAACTCGACAGAACCACTCACCCCGACGTCCAACCAAACGACCCCAGTTGATGACCGTTTCGTTCGCAAATCAAGATTGCGTCTCTGCCTACTCTATGCCGCAATGCTCCTCGGTGGATTGAACTATCGAGCGTTGCTGACGGCGTTGCCGACATTTCTCTCGGGCGAAACGAGCGAAGGCGGAGCATTGGCAACAGGTGCCGTCTTGGTCTTCGTGACGCTCATGATGGGAACCGTTGGACAACTTCTTGGTGGTTGGCTCTCCGAATAACTATGTTCCATCCGATCCTACCCGTTGATGGTTGGACTATTGTTCTTCTCGTCTGCGTTGGTCGGACTCTCACCCAACCGAGGCGTAGCATTCGTTGCCTGTATGATCATGGCGATTTTCTTGTTCGGCCTCCAACCAGCGGAAAACAGCTCGCTCGCTGACGCCACGAGTCGAGGACGCCGCGGACTTTCCTACGGGACAAAGTTCGCCATGACTTTCGGCATCGGAGCGTTGGGTGCTCCGTTGGTCGGCTTCCTTTGGGAAGAATTTAATGACCTCGGCTCGGTCTTTTTCGTGATCGCCGGTTCCGCCGCAGTCATGGCTTTGGTCGCCCTGGGAGCGTGGCTCGCGGGCCGCGATTCCCCCAAGAAACTCGCATAGGAATTGCCCATTTATCCCCAATTATTTTGTGAAGAAGAAATGAATTCCTGTGGACGTTTCCGACGGCCAACCAACAAATTGTTCTGGGGTGAAAAATCGCCTCTCGGCAGAAGATTCGCCAAAGTCCTGAGCAAATGAATTGCGTGAATTCGACTTTTTCTTTCAAAAAATCCATTTCTTGCCATAAATTCTATCGCCTTTCGAAACCTCATTCCTATGTTCTGAACGATTCCAAAATCCGATTTCGATTTCGTCTCCATTCGAGAAGTTAATTTGGTAACGATGGTGGAAGTTGGCAGTGACGCCGACTGCACGCTCCGCGTCGAAATCGGTGTGTCGGTCCCTACATTTTTTCAAGCGGAGGATTTCATGCCAAGTCAGGAGAGTGCGAGAAAGAGAGCATTTTTGCTGCTCGAAGCGTTGGAAACGCGCGTCGTTCCGTCGACGTTGCGAATCGGTTCTTGGAACGTCGCCAACCATCCCAACAACGGGACGGACGAGGCAAACTTCGAGATGATCATCGAAGCCATTGGCGAGAAGGCAATTCAAGGGACAACGCGACCCCTTGACATTTTGACGGTAACGGAAACCGACACCGGTTCCGCTGCCGACCTGGAAGACATTTTCGACGCCCTCTACACGGACGACTACACAATCGTGACCGCCTCGGCAGACGGCGGCGGGGACAGAACGGGCTTCGTCTATAACACCGCGACCGTCTCGCTGCTCAGTTCGACCGAACTCAGCACCGGCTTGACGCACCCAACTCTTCGCGGCCTGTTCCGTCCCGTCGGGACGAGCGGCGACGAAGACTTTTATGTCTACTCGGTCCACCTGAAATCGGGGGACTCCACCTCCGCGAAGAACACCCGGACCGACGAAGCCGAGATCATCCGTGACGACGCGGATTCTCTCGCGTCCGACGCCCACATTATCTATACGGGCGACTTTAACATGCAGGGCAGCAGCGAAGGTGCCTGGACCGAGATGCTCTCTTCCGGCAACGGCGAAGCCAACGACGTGGCCGACGCACCAGGCGAATGGGCCCACAACAGCAGCTTCATCGGCCTGCACACCCACTCGACGTCCCAGATGCGGAAGCGTTTCGACATCCACTTCGCGTCCGAAGAATTGCTCGATGGTTCCGGCCTCGACTATGTCGATGGGTCCTTCACGGTCTTCGGCAACAACGGCACACACGACCTGGACGACCCGATCACCGACGGAACAGGAGCGGATTCCGTCACGCTGCAAGC
>CAYYUU010001176.1:0-2519 GCA_964474955.1 uncultured Alcaligenaceae bacterium
CGGCGCAATTGAATTTATTTTGGCTCTTGGATCGTGTGCCCCGAAGAAGGGGAAAGGGTGAACGGGAAAGGTGGAGGGTGAAACGCCCCTCCACTGTCAACTGTTCTGCCTTCCGCCTTTCTGGCTAGTGTCGTGAAATGCGCCAATCCCCTGAAGTGAACGCAACTCATTTAGCTTGTCAATTCTACCAAGGTTGCGTGCGGAATTCCTACCCAGCTCTCGTTGGGGGCACCTCTGGATTTGAGAATCGGCCTGAAGCGATTTTCCCGCTTCGCTTGAGTCCCTCGCTCGCGCTTCGGGTGGGTATCAAACCCTTAATCTCGTTTCACGCCCGACATTTGTTCCAGGGCGAGCATCAGAGCGTGGGTTCCGTTCTTCGCCATGCCGTTGGCTTGCACCGACATGTAGAGTTGGTGAGCCAGAGCCAATCCTGGCATCGAGAGTCCGAGACGCTTCGATTCCGAAAGGGCAATTCCCATGTCTTTGATGAAGTGCTCGACGAAAAATCCAGGATCAAAGTTCCGCTTGATGATGCGTGGGCCGAGATTGCTCAGCGACCAGCTTCCGGCTGCGCCCTTTTCTACCGATTGCATGACCGTTTCCAGATCTAGCCCAGCCTTGTAGCCATAAAGCAGAGCCTCGCAAACGCCGATCATATTGGTGGCGATCAGAATTTGGTTGACCATCTTGGTGTGTTGTCCGCTGCCCGGAGGTCCTTGGTGGACGATCGTCTTGCCCATAATTTCAAAGAGAGGTTGGACGGCTTGGACGGCTTCGGTCTCTCCACCAATCATGATCGAAAGGCGTGCTTCGCGGGCTCCGACATCGCCTCCGGATACCGGTGCATCGACGCTGAAACAACCCTTGGCCTTGGCGGCTTCGCTAATTTCGACGGCCAGGGAAGGCTCGCTCGTCGTCATGTCGACGAGGATGTTGCCGGATTTGCTGCCTGCGAGGGCTCCGTGTTCGCCGAGAAAGACTTCTCGCACGTCAGGAGGAAAACCAACGATTGCAAAAATTACGTCGGATTTTTCGGCAATGGCTTTCGGGGTCTCCGCCCATTCTGCACCGGCGTCGAGGAGAGGTTGGGCTTTCGACTTCGTTCGCGTCGTAACGGTCGCCTTGTAGCCCGCTTCGATGAGGTGTTGGCACATCCACCGACCCATCACTCCGGTGCCGATCCAACCGATCGTTGTCTTGCCTGGTTCCGCCTTGGCTGGTGCCATTGGTCATCCTCGCTGGAAATCTGGAAAGGTGTTGTTGGGCCGCGTGGCACGGACCGAAATCAAAAGAAACAGAAGAATCTTGTGCAAACTTCTGCGATTTTTTCGTTCGATTACCGTGGCTATCGTACCGATCGCGCGGGAGACAGGCAAATTATTTGATCCCAAGAGGACTTTGCAGCGTATAATTATGAAGAAATGGTAAAGATGGGGAAGTGCAGTCAAGCCATTCTCCATCGACGGGCGTTCGTTGTGAGGCAATAAATCGACCAGCGTCCGACCAAACAGCCCTCCGTGGACCTTCCTCCGACACGTCTCCCTTTCCTGCTTCGAAAAAGGTATTTCGCCGACCGGCTTGGACCGCCAGAAGGGAAGCTGTCGGGGGAGTGAGCGTTCCACGGGATAACTCTACCTCCGGAACAGAGGTGGCCCATGAATATTGCGAAACTACGATCACCGATCGTATTGGTCCACGGTCTGTGCGGCTTCGACCGCTTGAGCGTGGGCAAATGGAAGATCGCCGAATATTTTCCTGGCATCTCGGACTTGCTAGGCCGATTTGGGAACGTCGTGCTGACTCCCAAACTCAGCCCGACGCGGGCAATTTCCGAACGGGCCGAGCAGCTCAAGGACTATCTCGCGGAGAAAATGCCTAAAGAACCCGTCCATCTCATCGCCCACAGCATGGGTGGTTTGGATGCAAGGTACATGATTTCCAAATTGGGGATGGACGAGAAAGTATTGAGTTTGACGACTCTGGGGACCCCGCACAGAGGAACTGCGTTCGCCGATTGGGGCGTCAAGCATCTCACGCGAATGTTTCGTCCGCTGCTCGAGTTCTTCGGAATTCCAACGGCGGCGTTTTATGATTTGACGACGGCGAGTTGCGAACGGTTCAACCGAGAAGTTCTCGATTCCCCGCTCGTGAAGTATTACTCCGTCGCCGGAGAATATCACGGCAAAGGGTATGACTGGATGCTCTCGTACAAAATCGTCGAAGAGCACGAAGGCCCCAACGATGGCGTGGTCTCCGTTCAATCGGCGAGCTACGGCGAGAACATAGACCTGTTCCCCGGAGATCACTTACATCTGGTCAACTGGACGAATGGGTATTGGCCGAACCCGTCGAGCACGGTGGCCGATCAGTTGTTCGGCAAGATTACGGGACGGTTGCGGGATGAGGGATTTTAAGACGGCGAAAAACTACACCCCGGCCCTGGAACAGTATTTCTGTCCGGTTTTTCGCGCTTGTCGTAGGTACACGCGTTCCGCGTGTACCTAAGAAACGGACTTCTT
>CAYYUU010001177.1:0-2502 GCA_964474955.1 uncultured Alcaligenaceae bacterium
GAATCCGAGATTCGGATCGATTTGATGCTTCCAAGTTTTTTCCGTGGGCTTTTGAGTATCGTTCTTCTTCTTCTGGGCTTGGACCTCGCTCATCGGGAATACATTCAACGCGAACACGGCAGCGAGCACAGCGCCGATCGCGAAGAGCCTCGCGGTCTTACCCAGGATTTGCCTTGACCAATTACGAGTCATGTCTGAAAGTCCTCCCGAGGATTGAGAGCCTGGAGCGGGATAGTGGTTGGGAAAGTGTAGTTGGTAATTCGCTCCGGAAAAGCGAGCGAATTTCAATACAAATGTTCGTTCGTTGCAACTCGTTAACTATTCATCATACGAGGGCGTTGTGTTTCGTGTCAAATGGGCGGTGTTGTTTGGAAAAATCCGCTCAAATGCATATGCCTCCTTGCCAACACTAATCCATCCAGCCCATCATTTTGAGAAACAAATCGCCACAAGTAGGACGACTCCTCAGAAAGTTTAGTTCCCAAAGTTCGCGACTCGTGGAAGAATACAAAAAACGGAGGAATTCTTGTGAGTCTCGATCTGGAACGCGTGTTGATCAATATTCGGAAGTCGGAAACCCGCGATTTACTCAATCGCGTGACCGTCTTCAAGTCCGGCATGGAACCGGAGGCCATCCCACTTGTCGCCAACGAGTTGGCCGACCGTGGAGTCACTCAGGAGATGATCGACCGTTACGACGCACGCCTGCGAACGGTGGTCGTGCTGCTCGAAGACGGGTGTGCGGCGAAATGTAGTTTGTGCCACGAACCAGCCGTGACACGAGTTTGGGGATCTCACAAATTATTAGGAATTATTCCATTATTCCCGAGAGTGGTGTATTACTGCACATATCACCAACCAGACGGGAAAGGAAAGATCGACAACTCTCTTCTCACTTTGGACGGGACGCTCGACTTGCCAGCGCCAAACGGAAAGGCTTCTGGCGACGAAGAAGTGAAAACGGAAACAGGGGAAGGAAAGTTTACTTCGTCCTGACGGATGGGAACCAGGTTCACACCGAAACCATGACCGACAACGACCCTCTCGAAAACACACCCGAAGACCTTTCCCAAAGTTTCGAGGCCATGCCGTCAGACCCGAAGCCCGAGGAGGAACCGCGGGAACGGCCCAAGTCTTCGATTCCTGATGATCCGGAGACCCCACCACCTCCTAAGCGAATCATCGAGGCGTTGTTGTTCGTCGGTGGTCCTCCCCTCAATTGCGAACAGGCTGCGAACGTCATCCGGAATCTCAGCCCCGAGCAATTTCAACACGCCATCGACGAACTGAATCGGGAATACAAAAGCCAGGCTCGGCCCTACGGCGTTCATCGGCAAGATGGAGGATACGTGTTGCGGCTGAACAAACGATATCGTAACGTCATTGAGCGACTCCACGGCGGTGTTCGCGAAGCCCAACTCTCCCAGGCGGCTATCGACGTGTTGTCACTCGTGGCATACCGCCAACCGGCGACGAAGCATGATGTCGATAGCCTCCGTGGAATCGAATCGGCGAGCGTGCTCCGCCAACTCGTTCGGCGTGGACTCATTGCCGTCGTCCAGCGTGGGCAAGCTGGACAAGAACAAGTTGCTTACGGAACGACACCGCGGTTCCTCGAACTATTCGGGCTGAGTAGCCTCGACGACCTCCCGCGCACCCACGACATACAACAGATTTGAAGGAGGTGCCACATCAAAGGACCAGCGAGCCGAGCCAAGTTCGACGTCCGGCGGTTTTGGAAGTGCGTCCTCTGTGGTCGCCGCGGATGGACGACCGGCAGCGTCACGACTCATCCCTGTCCGACTTGCACGAAAGCCAGCGAGGAAATCGTTTGGATGGAACTCCTCGAAGGTCCATACAAGACAAGTGACACACCACAGCCGTCCGCATCGACCAACGGCAAAGCCAAAAAAAAAGACAAGAACACGAAGAAATGAGCGAAGAATGAAAGACGCCGCGGACCGACAGGAAACTTTCGACGATTGGCACGTCGTCGAAGAACGCCTTCCGCCAATCCCACCGGGAACCCGGTCTCAGCCGCTCACGTCGATTGGTGTCTGGAGACACGTCTCAACCATGTTGGGGTTACCTATCTGGCTTGCCTTGACGATCTGGAGTTTGGCCAGCCAGATAATCCAATACGCGGATCCGTCGTGGGCCTCGGAGAACTCCCATTTGATGCTGCCTTGTGCCTTTCTTCTATTCCCCGTAGGTGCTCTGCTGTTATGGTGCGAGTGGAATTTTTTTATTCGTCCAAGAGCGGAATTCGGGCTGACTCTTGGTCTAGGGTTAATGACAATTGGATGCATTGTTGCGGTAGTAACATTGGCAGCTTGGTCTATGAACGGCACTGAAGATGAGGTCGGTTGCGGAAGACAAGCTGTGCTCGTTGGAGTGACGAATATGTTTTTATTTGTTGGCGGCGGGCATGTCCTTGGCGCTTTCGAACTTTTGCCGGATGAAAAATGAGTGATCTTCCCCGTTACGCACCCGACGTTCCCT
>CAYYUU010001178.1:0-2499 GCA_964474955.1 uncultured Alcaligenaceae bacterium
ATAAGTTCCCTTTTTGGGCCGTAGGACAGGTTTTCAACCTGTCCAAGAAATCAAAGGACAGGTTAAAAACCTGTCCTACGCTCCAAAATCCCAAACTCAGATCTCGGGAACTTATTTTCGCGGCGATCCGAAGCAGGTGTTGACGAGAATATCCTCCTTGCCCATCTGAGATTCTATTCCTTAGGGTTCGATGACTCTATCAAGTTGGAGCACTCACAAATTCACAATATTCTCCGTCGAGATTAGTCGATTTCGTACTGCCAAATGCAACGTAGAAGTTATTGAGGACTCTAAAAGTTCCCACGAGAATGTTAACTTTGTCATAACTTTTCTCAACCGAAGATTATCTCGCCTGTTTTGGAAGCCATTCTCCCCCACCTAAGGATTCCTCGGCGCACGGTTTCGCACGACCAAGGAGACTCCGATCAATAGTCGAAGAGCTTCCCTCCATCCACGGTACATCGAGGCCACCGATCCTTAGTGTTTGGAAATCAATGTCCAAAATAAGACACTATTGCGGTCAGCTATACGACGAATTCAACTCGCAACAAGCATCTGATTCCTCAACTCCGAGCAAAGTCTTAATATTAACCCGGCAAAAAGACGAGAGAACGCGAGGGTTTACTCAGCGATCAAACTTGCTTCTTCCCGATTTTCGGAACCTCATCAACTATGAGGTGAACCAAAGCATAAAATCACAGGCATAGGCCAAAGAAAGCAATGCTAACCGAAGGAGAATTAACTAATCCACCATAGGAGTCTCACCAGTAATGCCAACTGTGAGTTTACCCCAATCACTTTTCCTTGCGACAGAAAGCCCCCTAACTCTGGCAGCGAATTATGTCAAGATAAAGTCTTCACTCAAGAGGTTGAGGATCTTGGCTCCACGAAGTTGGTGTAAACTGTAAACCAAATTGACACAATGCGATCTTTACTTCGTGGAGACAGGCTTTGTCTCCACGAATGCTTTTCTACGCCTGCCAGAACAATCTTCCTTAACCGATTTCCAGAAAACGACTTATGTTCATTTAGCTCGTGCGACACTGAGGTCTTGGAGTGAATGGTCTAGCTTTTGCTACGAGTGAGCTACCCTGTTCCCTGAAGAGTGGGAATCGAAGAGCCCGAAGGTGTTCGGCCACCGCTGAGTAACGAAGCGGTGGTTTGGGTATTTGAGGAAGGTCACGTTGTGGAGCCCGTATCGTCCAGCATTCCTGTTTCTAGTAGCCGAGTTGCCCTAGTGTCCCAAACGAGCGAACTAAAAACGAACGGTCTGTTGCAAACCAACAAAGACGAAAGCGGAGCAGGCTCAATCCTCAGCGAATTCACATTCCTGGTTCCTGTCGGTACGAGCACTCAGCCAATCACTTTTGGTGTGCCGTTTGCTCGGGGGGTTCTTCTTTCCGTCGATGGTCTCTGTTTGGAAAACGACAAAGGGGACCGGCGTCCTGTGCAGACCGAAATCCTGCGTCGCTGGTCGGATGGCAGCATCCAGTGGTTGTTGTTGGACACCCTCGCAGGTCCGCAAACTGCATCCCCCGAAGGCGCGTTGCGCACCGGAGAAAGACAACGCGAATCCTGGTTTTTACGCCGGTGTGTGCCGGGTTCAGGTCGTGATCCAGCACCTCAATTGGAGGTTCAAAAATCCAAGGAGGGCTATGTTGTCCGCACGGGCGCTGCTGTTTTCTTTCTCAGTTCCTCCACGTTCCCTAATCTATCCCAAGTCACAACAAACGGCCAGGAATTCCTGGCTTCGGGTACGCGATTGATCGACCAAGTCGGGAAGATCCACGCGGCCCAATGTGAGGAAAAGAGAATAGACGAATGCTGTGTGACCAGGGGTCCTTTGCGGGTTAGTTTCGTCCACCAAGGCGTGTTCGGCAAGCAAAATATGTGTCGATTTATCGGCCGAATTTCTTGCTTTGCTGGAACCGGTCTCGTCCGCATCGACTTGACCCTCCACAATCCTCGTAGAGCCAAACACGTTGGAAATTTCTGGGATCTTGGAGATCCCGGATCGCTCTTCTTCCAGGGCCTTGCCCTCGATATCGGCCTGGAGGGCGAGAATGCTCCACTGATTTCCTGGACGGAAACTCCCAATGGCGTCTGGAAGCAACAAAATGGCGGAAGTCTAGAGATTCATCAGGACTCGAGTGGTGGGGAAAACTGGCGAAGCAAGAACCATGTCAACCGAAATGGTGAGGTGCCGCTGTCGTTCCGGGGGTACCGTTCGCGATCAGATTCGGGCGAAGAATTCGGCGAACGAGCTAGCCCCGTTGTCCGTCTCGTGGGTGAGCACGGTTGTGTCACCGCAGCCATCCCAGAGTTCTGGCAGCAATTCCCAAAATCTATTGAAGTCGAAGGGAACCGCCTGCGTTTGGGGTTCTTCCCGAGCCAACACAATGACCTCTACGAACTCCAGGGTGGGGAGAAAAAAACACACACGTGCTGGCTCCATTTTGGGCCGAGAGAGCCCGATCAAACTCCGCTGGATTGGGTCCA
>CAYYUU010001179.1:0-2498 GCA_964474955.1 uncultured Alcaligenaceae bacterium
TTTGCCCTGTTGGCGGGAGACTTCTTCGAAGGCTTGTTCGGCGGGCATCCCTTTTAGATAGGGGCGGTCGGAAGTCATGGCGTCGAACGCGTCGGCGACGGAAACAATCCGAGCAAGTCGATTAATCTCAGAGCCCTTGAGTCCGTCGGGATATCCCTTGCCGTCCCATCGTTCGTGATGCGAGCGAACGATCGGGATGACCGGAGCGAGGTCGGGAACTTGTTCGAGGATCTTCGCGCCCTTGGTCGTGTGGGTCTTCATGATTTCGAATTCGCCCGTCGTCAAACGTCCGGGCTTGCGGAGGATCGCATCGTCGATGCCAATCTTGCCGATGTCGTGAAGCGGCGTCCCGATCTTGATTTTCTCCATGTCCTCGGGTGAGATGTCGAGGTGTTCGCCGAGCATTTTAGAATATTCGGTCACCCGAACCGTATGGCCACCGGTGTATTGGTCTCGCAGTTCCACCGCTTGGGCCAGCGTCTGGATCGTGTGGAAAAACAACTCGCGTTGTTTGCGGAGCAACTCGGCACTTTCGATGCCCGCCGAAACGCTCGCGGCCAATGCGTCGGCCAACCGGAGGTCGTCCTTGTCGAACGGTTGTTGCATCGGCCCGCGGTCAAGGTGCAGAACACCGAGGCGTTTTCGCGGAGTCCGGAGCAATACGCACACGACCGACGCCATCGCTCCTTCGGCGATGCTGCGAGCGCCGGCGAGTTCGTCGTCTTCGTCGACACTCGAGCAAAGGATCGATTCGCCGCGGCTAAAACAACGCCAGGCCAAATTCTGGCTGAAGCTCGTTCGGCAAGCGACCTGGTTGTGGCCCGTGGCGAGGGCGCGAAGTTTCAACGGACCGCGTTCGTTTTCGGCCAGGACGATCGCACCACGCTGAGCTTCCAGAGCCCCGACGGCGTCATTGAGAATACTGTGGAGGAGGTCTTCTTCCGATTCGACGTGCCCGAGGTGGTGACTGGCCCGAAGCAACGCCACCAACTTGTCGCCGGGTCGGGGGCAATGATTTTGGTCGTAGATAAATCCGTCGAGAGCATCGTCCCAGGAACCGGCCTGGGTCAACTCGATCATCATGTTGTCCGGAGCCGGAGGCACCTCGGGTTGCTCCTCGTCTTGGACCGAATCGACGACGAACGTCAAGTTCCCACAACGAATGATGTCTTTGGCGTGCAACGGCCATTCGCCCGACCCGACCCGGGCACCGTTGAGGAACGTCCCGTTCGTACTTCCCAAATCTCGAAGGCGCCAACCGTGCGGAGTGGCACGTAGTTCGGCATGACGGCGACTCACGGAGCTGTCATCAAGAACCACTTCCAAACTGGCCAGACGCCCGGCGCGTAAGATCGAATCGGATTCCCAAAGTTGCCCCTCGATCTCTCCGCCTATACCGCGCAAACGAATGCGTTGTGCCACACTTGGCCTCCCTTGTCGCTCCCTGTCTACCACGTCATTCGAGGTCGCTCTCGGAGCAACCAGTTGTGGGGTGCTTGGTTGTTGCTCCAATCCCGAAAAAAACCGGTCCGCTCGTTGGCTCCCGCTGGGTGGGGGTGATCGTCAGCAGTGTCATGTGCTTCCGCCGTTCGCCCTGAGGAGTTTGAGGAAAGGCGGAGAGCAAGGTTTGATGTTGGTCAGGCACTGTTTCCAAGCCGACATGTTCTCGGGCCAACAGAGCTTTGAGGTCAGCTTCAAGTCTTGACGGAATCGTGTGTGAAAAATCGAAACCTCTCGCTCGGTTTTTAGACCTCTCAACTATAGCTTGCAACTTGTGAAGATGGGAAACGGTAGCGACTTTCTTTGAAAAAATCTGGCAAATTCCCGCAATCGCCGGAAACGGACTCTCTCGCAAAGGTGTTTTATGCTTCACAAACCACATAGAAGTTGTTCCAAGCCATACCAAGTTACTTGGAAGAGGTTGATTTGTTTCGGTGATATTCTACGCGCCCAATACGGCGTATGCGAAATTTTTCTTGTTTTTTCGAGCAAGTAAATTGGGAGACTCACTACCCTACCGCAACGAACATACTCGCCAGCGTTTCCATAAGCTTCTAAAACAAACAGAAGACCTTCACCGATAAACTCGAAGAGGAACACCCGCATGAATTGGATGGAAAAATATCACCAAGGTCTCCCCTACACGGAATTCTTGGACAAATACGGAACGCCCTCGGACAAAGATCGTTGGCAATCGAAATTCGACCAAGTCCAACTCAACGACGCCCAAAAGGAATTGTTAAGTTCCTTCCGACGCAAAATGCACGTCCTCGTTCGGTCCGGCGCCTGGTGCGGTGATTGTGTCAATCAATGTCCGATCTTCGAACATTTTGTGCAGGCTTCTTCGGCCATCGAAGTTCGCTACATCGATCGCGACGCCCACCCTGATGTTAGTCCCCACATGCAAATCAATGCCGGCGACCGCGTCCCGTCCCTCGTCTTCCTCAGCGAAGACGGACATGTCGTCGGCAGACACGGCGACCGAACACTCAGCCAAT
>CAYYUU010001180.1:0-2497 GCA_964474955.1 uncultured Alcaligenaceae bacterium
CAGCGGGATAGGCGTAGGCGCCGGTCTCCGCGTCGTGCTCGGTCGTGTCATCGACGACTCCATCGTGGACGTGGAGAACACGTCGCGGCACCTTGCGATGGGTAAGCCGCCCAGAAAGGCGGTGATGGACAGCGCGACGGAAATTTCCATGCCGGTGTTCATGGCGACGTTGACGACGATCATCGTGTTCCTGCCGCTGACGTTCCTCACGGGCGTGGCGAAATACTTGTTCACTCCGCTGGCCGTCAGTGCGACGCTCGCGATGGTGGCGTCGTACGTCGTCTCGCGTTCGGTCTCGCCGTTGTGTTGTTCGCGGTTCCTGAAGCCCCACGGCACGAAAGAACGCTTCCCGAAATGGCTGCTCTTGGTGGGGACGATTTTCCTGGCCGTCGGCGTTCCGATGTGGTTGTTGGGTCCAAACTTCTTCCTCCCGAAAGAAGCCGCCAGCTGGTTGCTGACGTTGTGGATGTGGATTCACACGATGCTGGTCTATCTCGGAGTTGGCGGGGTTGCCATTTGGATCGTCGCCGGGTTGTTCTGGATTGCACCGGGCTTCGACGTCGGATTCAGCAAGTTTGCGGCGGGTTACGAAAGTACATTGCGATTCGTCTTGCGACGCAAGGTCCTGGTCTTCGTGCCTATAATAGCACTCGGGGTGGTGGCGTTCCTGGCCATGACGCAGGTCGGTCAGGAACTCTTCCCCGAGGTCGATTCGAGCGAATTCACGATTCACATGCGGGCCACCGGTGGACCTCGCGTCGAGGAGACCGAACGCAAAGATGGTGAGGTCGAGAAGATCGTCAAGGACGTCGTGAGCGAGGAGGATCTGGACCTTGTGCTTTCGAACGTCGGTCTGTCTTCGCGATGGTCGGCCATCTACACTCCCAACAACGGTCCCCACGCGGCATTCGTCCGGGTGCAACTGCGGAGTGGTTTTGCCGGACGTCATGTTGCGACGTCGGATTACGTCGCAGAGATCCGCGAACGACTGCGGAAAAAATATCCGGCCCACGACTTCTTCTTCGAGACGGGCGGTATGATTCGCCGCATATTAAACAAGGGCTCGCTGGCGCCGATCGAAATCCAGCTGAAGGGTTTCGACAACGTCACTCGCCGAAAAGCCGCCCAGGAATTCGAGAAAGAAATCCGCAAGATTCCGGGCATCGTCGATACCTACATGCCGCAGGGCATGGACCTGCCGCAATTCCGGATCAACGTCGACCGCGTCAAGGCGGCTCGGCCCAAAATTACCCAGGGGGACATCGTCCGCAACGTCATCACGGCGTTGATGTCGAGTTCGCAACTGGCACCGAACTTCTGGATCGAACCATCGTCGGGCAACCCGTATTCGATCGGCGTGCAATATACCGAGAAGGACGTCGCGGGCGTCGAGACGCTCAAGAATATCCCGTTGACCAAGCCAGGACAGACTGGCAAGGGGCGCAGGGTTCTCCGCCTGGCCGACGTCGCAACGATCGAACGAACGCAAGGCCCGATCGAGGTCTATCACCATTCGGCAAGCCGCGTGAGTCAAATCTTCGTGAGCGTGAAGGACGACGACCTGGCGCGTGTGGCCGTGGCCATCGAGAAGTTGGCCGCACGCATGACGGAAGAAAAGACTCTGTCCGGTGGTGTCCGAGTCGAGGTCACTGGAGAGGTCAGCGTGATGCGGGATTCGTTCCGCGACATGGCATTCAGCTTGATCCTGGCGTGCGTGCTCGTGTACCTCGTGATGGCGGCGCAGTTCAAGTCGTGGATCGATCCGTTCGTGGCGATCATCGCCGCGCCGCTCGGTTTGATCGGGGTAGCGTTGATCTTGTGGATGACGAACACGTCGCTCAACATCCAGTCGTGTATGGGAATCTTGATGCTTGTGGGCATCGCGGTGTGTAACTCGGTGTTGCTCGTCGAGTTTGCCAACCGCGTTCTGACCGGAGACACCGACGCCCTCGCCGGACACGGCGACCACGGACACGGGGCGGATCACGCCGAGGGACCGCTCGACCCGATCTCGGCTGTCGCGTTGGCTGCTCGCGTTCGCCTCAAACCGATCCTCATGACGGCCATCGCGACGGTCTTCGGGCTCTTGCCCTTGGCGATCCACTTGCGGCCCGGCGACGAGATGAACTTGCCGTTGGCCCGGGCCGTGATCGGTGGATTGTTGGCCTCGACGGTATTGACCCTTTACGTCATTCCGGCCCTCTATGTGATGGTCAAGCGAAACCCTCACTTCGAGAAGGAACCGCCCCATGCCCATGAGACACCGCACGCCTACGAGACACCGGAAGCCGTTGGACCTCCCGCGAGTCGAAATGGGGCTGGCCAACACAGCGAGAACATTTTGATTGGAAATACCCTGCCCACAGTTTCGTAAGTGATTCCCAGAGGCACCTTACACAGAAAACGAAAATACGTTTCGCGTGGGGTGGGCGGAGAAACAAGTGTCGCATTTTGAAGAGTGTCCTGGTATGAAGCAAGGAAAAACAAAACAAAGCAA
>CAYYUU010001181.1:0-2493 GCA_964474955.1 uncultured Alcaligenaceae bacterium
TCTATGCGTTCAAGAGTGTTTCCGGCGGTCCAACCGCCGACAAGATTGACCCTCTCCGTTGATTAGTGCTTTGATGATAGAGAGCTTTTCTCGGTTGCGACCCATAGTTTTCGAATTGATGGGATCGCTTCTTGTGCTGCTGCCCCGAAGGCTCCGAGTCCTTTGACTGCAACAATACGCAGGACATCGTTCTTGCTTGATTTCACAATTTGCACCAACTCTGGGACGATTTTTTTGGGATTGGTTTTCAAATCAGCAGCTAATTCGATAATGGTATACGCGAACAAATCGATGTTCTTGTCCCGTTTCAGATTCTTAACAGTTTTGATGTATTCAAGCACCACCTTTGTTTTCGTTTCAGTATCTAAAGCAGCCGCGACTCGAATCAGGTCCCGGGTTCTATCTGTCAGGAAGATGCCCGCGCCTTCCCCACGGAGGTTGTCCCAGAGCAAATTGGTGGAGTTGGTATGAACTTCTTCGAGGAGCAAACGGAAAAACCGGCTCCGCGTTGTTTCTGTCTTGAGGGTTTGAGGCAATGTTGCCTTCAATATTGGCATGGGCGTAGAATTGAACAACACAAAAGCGTTTGTTCGTGCTTTCGGATCTTCCGAGAGAACAAACTCGACCAGGATTGCGACATCCTTCTTCGACAACGTCGACGTAGCCTGCGCCTTGAGAGCAAGATACAGCTCTGCAGCATGCTCTTTTTTGATTTGTGAAACCAAAGTGGAGATCGCCTCACCGCCAATCTTGTGAATCGTCTGGTAAATTTCATCGCGTACTTTGCGATCCTTGTCCGACAGTGTTTTGGACTTCGCATATTGCTTGTAAACTTCAAGAATTGTTGTCGTGGCTTCTTTCGCATAACCCGCAACGCCGAAGGCTCCCAGGGCTTCGAGCGCTTCGATCCTTCGCTCGGGCTTCAGTTCGATCTTGAGGTATTCATTCCAATACGCGAAGGGCTTTCCGTCGTATCGGAATTTCTCACGATCGACCTGCGCTTTCGGCGTCTTCTTTGGTTCGTCTGCTCTCGTGCCGTCAACTAAACCTCCCGTTGCAACCAAAAGCACCAAGACCAGCAATCCAAGAATACGAACTCGGAATCCGTCCATCGTTCACCTCCTAGAGAAAATCGGAATGCGAAACGAGGGCATTGGAACAACGATCTTGCTTTCGTGACAAGAGAGATTTCCTCTTAACCACTTTTGGGGACGTTACTTTTCGCTCCGCGAAAAGTTTTCCACGACAAAGACCGTTTCGCGGAGCGAAAAGCAACTCTCCTCGCCATAACAAAACACAACAACGCACTTCTGAACGCCCTTGGCTACTTGGTGATTCGCGCGTACATTAAGTGCAAGCATTCAGTCCGCTACCTTGTCGTCTGGGAGACGTCTCGTTGCAAACTCCTGTTGTGATGATCGCTGGCGACGGCATCGGCCCCGAGGTCATGGCCGCGACCCGGAAAGTTCTCGCTGCCGCCGGTGCGAAAATCGAATGGATCGAAGCGTGGGCCGGAGAAGGGGCCGCAGAGAAGTTCGGCACGCCGTTGCCCGGCGAAACGTTGAGCTTGATCCGCCGATATCGCGTAGCACTGAAAGGCCCATGCACGACCCCCATCGGCAAGGGGTTTCGGTCGATCAACGTTGCCCTCCGTCAAGAACTCGATTTGTATGCGAGCATTCGACCCGTTAATACGTTGCCCGGAATCAACGTTCCTTATCAAGATGTCAACTTGACCGTCGTTCGCGAAAATACAGAGGGGCTTTACTCGGGTCTCGAACACGTCGTGGTTCCCGGTGTCGTCGAAGGACTGCGACTGATCACCAAAACGGCTGCCGAACGAATCATTCGATTTGCTTTCGAGCTTGCTCGCTATGAAGGAAAACAAAAGGTCACGTTTTGCCACAAGGCCGACGTGCTGCCCTTGAGCGATGGTCTTTTTCTCAAGACCGCCCAACACGTCGCCGACGATTATCCATTCCTCGAATTCCAGGAATGCCACGTCGATACGCTGTGCTTGCAACTCGCCCTGGACCCTTCCAAGTTTGAAGTGTTGGTCATGGAAAATTTGTTCGGCGACGTCATCAGTGACTTGTGCGCGGGCCTCGTTGGGGGACTCGGAGTTGTTCCCGGCGCCAATATCGGAACTCGCTACGCTCTCTTTGAGGCCGTCCACGGTAGCGCCCCAGACATCGCCGGAAAAGGGTTCGCCAACCCGATGGCGCTGATCCGTTCATCGGCGATGATGTTAGACCACATCGGCCAACGCGAGGCGAGCCGTCGAATAGAACGGTCGGTGCGAAAAACCCTTGAGGCAGGCGTCGGACTGACTCGTGATCTCGGCGGCGATGGAAATACTAAGACGATAACCGAACAGTTGATTGCGAACTTATAGCGGTGGGAATCACAGGTTCGAATCCTGTGCCGCCCACTCTTTCTAAGTCCTTTGCCGAACACATCTTACGTGTACCTGTCTCGTGTGGCAGTGCGGCT
>CAYYUU010001182.1:0-2492 GCA_964474955.1 uncultured Alcaligenaceae bacterium
GTAGACAGAAAAGAACTCAGTTCCTCGCCCCTCGAATCATGGCCAAAATCCCAGCTCGAATTACTTCCGGTAAGGTAGCCCACGCTTCGACGACGATTGCCAGTTCTGGATCGACTGGATCCAGTGCGCCGGATTCTGCGCAACCTTCTTCAAAAATCGCTTCTTTTCCGGGAAAAACGGACAAGATTCGAATCCCGCCCTCTCCGTTTGCAAAGCGCAGTGTGTCATAAGCCCTTAGTTTTCCATACTTGCAACTTCTGCATTCCCATTTCCCCCTTCATCCCCTTTTCCACACGGTTGCCAAGTCGGACATTCGAAGGGAACCTGTTGCATAAACTTCTGCCATTCCTCATCCGAGAGCTTGTAGTAAACAGCTGCCATCGAGCGGTCGGAATGGTGTCCGAGCCAGGTGTCGACAACTCTTTGTGGGATGCCCGCGTTGACTGCGATCGTCTCAAAAGAGTGGCGCAGGCTGTGCACCGTGAATCCGCCGTCGCGTCCCGCAGGCAGCCCAAGCTTCTCGACCAACTTGCCGAATCGCTCGTTGAGGTGCTTCGGATTGATGTGATGATCGCCCTCTGGATACTTCCGACGGCAGCTGAAGTGAACAGCCAAGGCCCCGGTCGGGTTGGCAGTTCTTCCAAGGACTGCTCGCAATTTCGTGTGCAAAGGGATCTTGCGGCAACGTTTTGTTTTGGTCGGTGCGTCGGGTCGTGAGACGACGTGCAAGCAATTTCCCTCCAAGTCCAAGTCCTCTTTACGAAGCCGCTGCAGCTCTCCCGAGCGGATGCCGGTGAAGGTGAGCACAGCCAATGAGGGGGAAAGGTTCGCGTCTGCGTTAGTCAAGATGAGGTGAATCTGCTCCAGGGTTGGCCCCGCCTTTGGCTCAAAGATGGGTTTTTCCAATTTGGCCTCGACCAAAGGGTCATTCCGGAACAGACCCCGCGACTTGGCCCATTTCAGGAATTGTTTGAGAATCACGCCTTCGGTGTACAAGGTCTTCAACTTCCGTCCCTGTTCTTTACGTTGGGCCCGGAACTGGTCAAAGTTCCGGAGAGTGATTCGATCCAAGAATCGCACGGTATTGTTGCTCAAGAACTCGTTCCAAATCGTAAAAACTCCTTCGTACTTCTTCAACGCCTGCGGAGCAAGCCCTTCGGTGCGGAGATAATTCACATACTCCGAAGTGGCTTCTTGGAGGCTAATCATGGGTACGGGGTTTCGTAGTTCCCTTCGCAAAGTTGAACGTCTAGTTTTCGTGCTTTCCAGAATGCTTCTTTTTTGTTGGAGGTTTTCAGAGATTTGCGACAATGCCGCCCGTCGTGGTGAAACTCCGCTTGCCAGATCTTTTTCTGACCACGCTGGGTTATCGTGACTTTGTCACCTACGGTGATACGTTCACTCATCGGTGTTGCTCCAATCAGGCCCATTGAACAGGAGATCCAAGGCGCGGTCTCGCCAGATCAGGACGTGTTTGCCCCGCTTGCGAAACACATCGTCGAGTCGGCCTTGGGAAATCCATTCGTAAATGGTCTTGCGGCTGAGCCCCAAGAGATGGGCCAGCTTTTCTGGATTGAGGATGATGGGAAAATCTTTGCCAACAGGATCTTCGAAGGCTTGCTTTATTTCTTCTTGGGTCAGTTTTCGTTTCTCTTTGCCCACGACGTTCCCCTCAGTCACACCGATCGTTGGCAAGAGGATTGCAGAGAAGAAGTGGTCGACTCTGGGTCGGAAAGTTGGGAAAAACTTACCCCGAGTCAGTCTGGGTAAAAGGATGAGACTGCGGAACGTTGCCTGCAGCAAAACCGGTCGGACGGTGTGGAGGGGTGAAAAGTGACAACAGGTGGCGAAACGGTGATGGGATTCGCCGCAACAAAGGCAAAATTCGTCGGGTGCTTCGTGGAGTGGGTCGAGGGATTGGAAGCATCTTCCGATAACGGCAAGGACCGCGATGCTAACGAGGAAATGAACTGACAACCATTATGGCGACCAGAGGAATCGATTCCTCTGGTCGCCGATTTTTTCTGTGATAGCAAGTCACGAAACGATTCCGCTGCTGCTTGGCTTTTGGTTCTGCCTTCTACCTTTCACCTTTGTTTCCCAGTCCACCGCGATTGCGATTGAAGACCCAATTTCATACAATTCGCAGCGCAATAACACTCGTTTCCTCTCCACCTTCCAAGGGCATTTCTGATGCCAATAGCAACATCCTGCCCAACGTGCACGGCCCGTTTTGAACTCGCCGATAACTTGGCCGGGCGGCCGATCCGCTGTACCGCGTGTAAAAACGTGTTCGTCTGCCCACAGGGATCTCCGCAACAACGTCCCGCTCCGGTCCCGCAACCAACAGCCACTCCGCCTCCGCCCCCACCAGCGCCTCCACAACGACCACAACAGCGACCACCGCAAAGCCCTCCGCAACCAACGCGGCGACCGCAACAACCGGTCGTCGTGCCATGTCCAAGTTGCCAAATCCAGTTACAACTCGATCC
>CAYYUU010001183.1:0-2492 GCA_964474955.1 uncultured Alcaligenaceae bacterium
GATCCTGGAAGAATGTGAGATCGATGGGACTTCGACAAGCATGGCGAGGGGGATCGAGATCCATGGTGTGACAATGCCACAACTAGGCGACCCACGAATCATTTTTCGGAGGAATCGATTTCAAAATCTGGCTGGGGGAATTGTCCTTGCTGCCTGTCCCTCCCACAACAAGGAAAGCTACCAAACCCCAGTTCCACTGAAACGAGTTCTCATCCAAGACAATTCTCTCGTACGGTGCAATTGGGGCATTATCATTCGAGGCGCTGCCAGTCAAATTCAGGTCGTCGGGAATCGCATTTTCCAATCAAGTCAGACCGCCATGCAACTCGAGAATTTGCTCGAAGGAGCCGAACATCTGTTGATCGCCAACAACACCATCCTTGAAAACTCGCGTGCGTTGACAATTCGAGATACTTCTGTCCGAGGAAAATCTATTGTGGTTGCAAACAACTTATTCTTGGACAACGCCGGGACAAAAATCCTGTTCGTGGACAGCGGAGGAGATCCGGTCCAGGGAAAAAGCAGCAAAGAGTTCGAAGGGCTATTTACCAGCAGTGCGTGGAGTTTTCTTGGCAACTGGTATCAAGTCAACACAGCCAAATCTCCTTACAAGGACTGGAACCCACCGGGTGGGACGGACAAAGTGTCGAAAACGATCGAAGTCGAATCTCGCACGCCTGGAGCCGAAGGTTTCCTTCGACCCAAAGCAGATTCTCCATTAGCGACCGAAGGAGCGGGTAAGACGAATCCGGCCTTCCCCAAATGGGTCGGAGCTGTCCCGCCCAAGGGAGCCAAACCCTGGAACTGGAAATGGACGTGGGATGCCCACTTCGAGAAGACTCTCACTGTATCTTAGGATTCGAAGCACAACGCCCAGTTCCACACCATCGGTGCTGCGTTGGCGAAAGTTCGCCCGAACGTGACGATTCGAGTCTTGGACAAGGGGGTTTACCAAGAAAGTCTCGCACTCAACCAAAAGGATCAGCACAGCAGAATTACATTGGAAGCCGTCGATGGTGCCGTCCTTGATGGACCGGGAGTGCTCGGAATCCACTTATTCAACGTCCGAAACGTCACGCTACGCGGCTTCACGGTGCGCTCCAAAAAAGCGGCGGCCCTCATCTTCGTCCAAGGTGTGTGCCCTGGAGTCCTGCTCGAGAACCTTCGAGTCCAAGGCGAGAAACGAGGCATCAACATCGAAGCCGCAAATCTGTCCCGTGATGATCCACCGATCGAGATTCGGAATTGCCAGATTGCGATGAGTTGGATCGGAATTCGGCTGAGTGGGTACGATTCGGACGGGAAAAAACCACTCCCATCGCGTCGAATTCTCATCCGCTCGAACAAGATCAAAGGAAGCCAATTTGGCTGCCTGTTGTTGGGTGAGATGACACAATGCGGGGTCGTCGGAAATCAATTCTTGGGCTGTTCGAGCGCCGCAATTCGGGTCGAAGCCATTTGCCCAAATAGTCGAGATTTATTCATCACCAATAACACAATCGTAAGTTGCGAACGAGCCCTGGAACTGCACGACACCATTGCGGGCAGGACCGAGGCAAAGCCCCAATTTTCCATCGCCAACGGGAAAAACTTTCAGGTGCGAAATAATCTCGTCCTTTCGTGCGGAAAGGCCGACATGACGTATGTCGTCGGAAAAGTCAGCCTTCCGACACCAAAAGCGGCGCGGGACGGAAAACAAGTCTACAAACATTGGGCCTTCAGTCACAACTGGCGCGAATCCAAGAAACCTACTGGCACAACGTATTACGACAAAGGATGGATTCCACCGAACCCCGACACGGAAAGTGGCGAGGTGTTGCGACCGTTGATCGCTGGACTCGCTCGAACTCCCGGCCCGAAATTCCTCCAACCACCCGCCAAGTCCGACCTTGCCACCAAAGGAGCCGGAACCAAGGACAAGTATCTGCCCAAGTACATCGGCGCTGTTCCGCCACCCAAAGTCGAAGCATGGGATTGGGATGTCACGTGGCGAGCTTTACAAGCCAAGAAGAAATGAGCTTGCAGATTGTTGCCGGGGACCCTCTACACCCCGATTGGGTGAGCCCGGCAAACATCTCGTCTCTCCGAACTACGTTTGCCATCCCTGCTTTCGAAATAGCTTCACGGCCACCCAAACCCAGATAGTGGATAGAAGGATCATCACCACGACACTCCCCCAATGCTCGATCGTCACGGCGTCGGACAACACCGCATGGAACATGCGAGGCACATGAAACTCCATCGCGGCATTGGCCAACAACCCCGCGCCGATTTGTTGACACACAAAGATGAAGAGCGTAACGACGAACATATACGCGAGTGCTCCCATGCTCGCTTCTCGTTGAGTTCTAGCTATGCTTGCGATTGTGAGTCCAACTCCCATCGTACTAGCCGTCGCAGTGATCATGGCTAACCAAATTTTGCCCGACACCAACACCCTAGGTCGATACGCTCCCGCCTACACGCACGCCATGATGATGGCCATCACGGGA
>CAYYUU010001184.1:0-2492 GCA_964474955.1 uncultured Alcaligenaceae bacterium
GGTCTCGGGCGACTACAAGCGCGGCGCCGATCCGAGCTGCGAAGCCTTCGAGCTGGTGCCCTGCGACGTGTACATCACCGAGGCGACCTTCGCCCTGCCGATCTACCGCTGGGCGCCGGTCGCCGACGTGGTCGACGAGATCGAGGCCTGGTGGGCCGGCAATCGCACCGAAGGCAAGGCGTCGGTGCTCTGCGTCTATGCCCTCGGCAAGGCGCAGCGGGTGCTGGCCGAACTCGGCCGGCGGGATGCGCCGGAGGTGTTCGTCCATGGCGCGATCGAGACCTTGCTCGAGCCCTACCGCGAAGCCGGCATCCGGCTCGCGCCGACCCGTCCGGTCGGGCCGAAGCAGCGCGGCGAGAAGGTGTCAAAAAAGGAGGTGTGGAAGGTTTTCTTGGGCAAGCGTTTGGGATGGGCATTCGCAATGGACTAATTAATTCCGCACTCCGAGACGCCTTCCCGCAGGCGAGTGTAACTCAACGAAGCCTGATGACTCGATATATTTGTTTGGTAATGGAGGGGCGACTGAATGAACGGAACTGGCGGTCGGCACAAGCTCGCGAAGCGTTGATTCGACAGTTGCAGAGGCAAGACCCCAATTTTGGTACGGCGGCACAGTTCGTTGATTTCTTGTCTGAGTTGAATCGACGGAAACGTTAGACCCAAAAGGGTGCAACAGATGGAAAACATTTTCTTGGGAGTATCAGACGTCGTCCCTTCGGGACTTTGTCCGGAGTCCTGAAAGGACGACGATTTGATAACTTGGGACAAACTCCCAAGGAGAATTCTCCGTGGTTGGTCTCTTGTCTCTTGTCATTTTCCGAGCCAAGCCGCATATAACTCCGGTCGTCGGTCTCGGAAGAACCATTTCTTGGCGTGGGCTTCGGGGAGTTTGGACAAATCGAGATCGGTGTAAAGAATCTCTTCGGAACCTTTCGGAGCCTGAGCGATGATAGTTCCGTCGGGGGCACAAACGAACGACTCGCCAGCGAACGTCAAACACTCTTCCTCGCCGACGCGGTTACACAAGGCAACGTAGTATCCGTTTTGGAAAGCGGCGACCCGCATCTCTGCTTCGTAGAGTCCCTCGGGCCACTCATCGACGGCACCAGCCTGCGGGACAACGACTAACTCGGCACCATTGACGGCCATGGCTCGCATGTATTCGGGGTAATGGCGATCATAACAAATGGCGACACCGACTTTTCCGACTTGGGTGTTGTAGACGGGAGCGCCGGTGTCTCCTTGGGCGTAGTAACTTTGCTCGTGGAAACATGGATATTCGGTGATGTGAATCATCCGAGTTTTACCCAATAGAGTTCCGTCCGCATCGATCACCGGAGACGTGTCGTATCCAAGGTCGCCATCTTTTTCGAAGAGGTTCAAGATCACGACGACGCCAAGTTCTTTGGCCTTCTTGCAGAATGCGTCGGTTGTTGGCCCGGGAATGGTCTCGGCCAGTGAGAACACCTTGTCATCCCCGGGTTTTTGAGGATAGAACCACTCGAATCCGAGCTCCGCATAGGCGACGAGATTGGCTCCTGCCGCCGCAGCGGCTTCGAGAGCTTGCAAACCTCGGGCAACATTTTTTTCCTTTTCGCGAGTTGCCTTCTGTTGGACGAGGGCGACTTTCATGGATTTGCTCCTTGGAAATTCGATGGTCGATGCTCGGGCAGAAAGGGAATAAGCAACGGGCAGTGGAGATCGAAATCTCGCAAGAAAGCCTGAAGCAAGTTTTTCGCTGCGCTCAGTGTTGTTTGCTCGCTCCGGTGGCTTTCGGCTGCTTCGCAGCAAAAGCCACCTGTGCTCTATGTTGTTTGCTCGCATTTCGGGTTGGTGTAAGACACCGAACCTACTCGGTTTTTGGGTCTATTTGAGGGTTTGGTCCGGAGTCGGCGCGATGGAGTTCGATGAGCCAAAAGATGGCTTCGAACAGCACAGGGATGAACGCCAGGAACATCCCGTTGCTCAGGAACGCCGAAAGATATTCGGGGTTCTGATAAATCGAGTACAGGAAAAACTTTTGGTCCGCCGATTCGAACAGGTATCCGAGGGCCGTCACGACCAAGAGAACGAACGCCGCGGCGGGCATGAAGTCGGCGTAGTCCTGGGCGTAAGGATATCGAAGGTAGGCCATTACTCGTGACGAGAATGGAATCGCCAGCGCGAGTGTGGGCATCAACAACATATTACTTTGGGTAATTGGTAAATCGACTCCGGCACTCCACGACACAAAGAACAGAGCCTCGCTGAAGAGGACCACATCGACCCAACTCATAAAGTAGATGAAGGCGAACGAAAACAGAATCGAGGCACTATGTTCTGGGCATGTACGGCTCGGAGTGGGTTGTTGGTCGAACGTGAGAAGCTTGGCGAAATAGGTCTTGATTCGCCCAGCTTTCATGTCTCCATACAACATGTCTTCCAGTATCTTGAAGGAGTATATATTCGCGATGATCTGGCCATAGAGTTTGATAACCGAAAACACGAAGACG
>CAYYUU010001185.1:0-2488 GCA_964474955.1 uncultured Alcaligenaceae bacterium
GAAATCCAAAACAAAAGTCGAAATCCACTTGGGCAGGTCGTATTGACCAGTTCGTTACCGGTTGGATTAGAATTCGTCAAGGCGAGCGACAAGGCCGTCTACAATCCCGCGACCCGGACAGTAAGTTGGCTCGTCACGGGAGTCCCTGGACGCTGGCGAAAACGAATCGTTCTGATGGTCAGACCAACCCGCCAAGGCACCACTGTCATCATTCCTGTGACAGGGAAGGGTCCGGGAGGACAGACTCAGCAATTAACGGCGAGAATTCCGGTCGGGGCCTCGCCGACCCCTTCGCAACCGAACGTGCGATATCAGATCGGCCCTCGGCGATGAACGAAAACCGGGCTCGCGAAAAAGTGAATTCGCCCACCGGAAATGTGAAGAAATCAACGCTGAGGAGCCCAGACCACAATCTCTGGGCGGAAAAATCAAAATATTTTCTCCACGATGCCTCGATCGTAACTCGTTGGTGTCTGGGGGAATGCAAACATTACGCAATCGTTGACTATTAGCACTCAGGAACTTTCTCTTGGCCGCGGGGAGTTGAAATCGCTACTGTTGAGGACTAAGCCGAAGCGCGATGCTTCGGAGATTCGAAGCCACGATGGCTTCTCGTAGGGGAAGGGATTCCCCTCTTTCAAACCCATCTCCTCAATGCGATTCTGTCTTCTTCTCTGAACACTACGAAGTTCAGTACCTCCATCGTGACGGACAATGAACAGTTCTTCGCGGGGCGGCAAAACTCTCCGAGATCGACTTCGTTGGTGGCCTTCTTGACCTTGAGTGTTCTCACTTCGATTGCTAATATCCTGCGGTGGATTCTAGAACGACGAGCGACGGAAACGCCCAAGGAATCCGTCGAAGCGTCGCCAGAGTGGTAGGTTTTGCTCCCGGAGGAAGCACTGGGCGAAACCGGGAGCGAGAAGACGTGTTCGTCACTGGTCCGAAAACCAACCGGACCCCTCTCGCCGCAACTTAGTCCACCGGGTCACCTACGGGTGTCCTCGCCGTCAAGAAGAGGCGGAACCACATCAGGGATGAACAACTCGGAGTGACCAAAATTCAACAGCGTTGGTCCGAGTCGGAACGAGAACCACGGGTCTTGCGGACGCGGAGACACGCCCAAAAGGGCGGTCACGCACCATGGAGGGGAGGAGTCCGTTATGAGTACGGGGCGTACAGAAAAGCAACAAATCCGAGTTCATATTCGCTGGATGATTCGGCGAGATATGCCCGAGGTGCTCAACATCGAGCAAGAGAGTTTTGATTACGCCTGGACAGAAGAAGACTTCTTGCGATGCCTTCGTCAGCGTAATTGCATCGGCATGGTGGCCGAACACGGCGAGCAGGTCGTTGGGTTCATGATTTATGAACTCCACAAGGCCAAACTCCACATCTTGAACTTTGCTGTTCACCCCGATTGGCGTCGCCAAACGGTCGCGAACCAAATGGTCGCGAAACTCATCAGCAAGCTCTCGAGCCATCGGCGAACGCGCATCACGTTGGAGATCCGCGAGACGAATTTGTCCGGGCAACTCTTCTTCAGCAAACAACAGTTCCGGGCGAGTCGCGTCCTGCGATCGTTCTACGACGATAGCGGCGAAGATGCCTACGTCATGGAATACCGGTTCGCCGACGATGCCGGAGAAGGCTTGGAAGAAGCCGTCAACCGGATCGCCCAATACGAAAACTGATATTGCTGGTTTTTCTATCTCATTTTTCACGCCGAGGCATTGCCCCTTCGGCGTGAAAGTTCAGCACTTCAGTGGAATCGAATCTTGCCAGGGCCTCTCATTCCTTGCTTGCACTTCTCGTTTCTATCAGATTCGGTGGATTTTCGAAGCATCCCGACAAGCCTGAAGCGCGAGCGAAGGATTGTCGAAGGAACTCAAACTCCAACATTCACAGAAGTCCTCCGCATCTCCACTTCCGCCGCTTTTCGCTTGAACCTCCTTTCTCACTGCCCTAAGCTCTGTATACCAGCGTGATGGCTCCGCGTGCGATCACCGTGTGGGTCGCCGAACAACATGCAGCTGGCGAATAGCACCCGTCAGGGCGAAAGGGCTCGACTGGGTCGAATTGCCATCCCTCACGGAGACCCAGTACAATATCAGTTAGGACGTTTTGCTTCCTTGCAGCAGCTTGATTGTTCGGCAACCTCCGCACCAATGAGATGATTCATCGAGGGGAGAAGGCACATGACAAGAATGACCCACTTCGCAATACTCGTGTTTCTGGGTGTTGGGATGCTGCCAATGATGGGACTTGCCCAAACGGGCGGGAAACTCCCGACGAACCAGGAAGAACTCGAGAAGGCCGTCGCCAAAGTTCTTGAGAAATCCTTCAAGAAGGCGATCAATGAGAGTTTCGACAAGCAACTCAAGCCCCAACTTCAGCAAATCGTCACGGAATACACCAAACGCGAGATTGCTCCCCTGAGCAAAAGCATCGACAAACGCGTCTGTAAACACAGCAAATCAATCAATCA
>CAYYUU010001186.1:0-2487 GCA_964474955.1 uncultured Alcaligenaceae bacterium
CCGCGAAGCAGTCATGGCGCCCCTCGTACTTTGCGAGATGCATAAACGCCTTGACGTTTTCGTTAACGTGAACGGAGGCGGATTCACCGGACAATCCGGAGCCATTTGCCAGGGCGTTGCTCGAGCGCTCAAGGACATGTTTTCCGACGAGATTGCCAAAATGCCAGAAAGTGAAGCCCCGCCGCCACAACTAGAACTTGGCGAAGGCGAAGAGGGCGAGTCGGAAGAAGAACCCGAAAGCAACACTCCGATCGGCATGGTCAAGAAATTGCGAGATTCGGGATACTTGACCCGGGACGGACGAATGAAAGAACGAAAGAAGTATGGCCGCAAGGGAGCGAGGAAGAGCTTCCAGTTCTCCAAGCGTTAACGACTCCCGTCAACAAGTCATTCTCTTACGCCGCGAAAGTCTATGCTTCGCGGCGTTTTTTGTTTTGTCGTCCACACCGCGGCTCGCCTGTACCGACCAAACGGACAAGCATTTCTTTTCCGTTTCGAGCGAAAGAGGACACTCCGAACGGACACAAAGACTGCACTTGCTTTATCCGCCCGCCCCGCCAATTGCGAGAGGACCCGAACAGGCAAGATGCCCGTTCCACGGACAAACGACAAACAGAAATACAACAGAGAACTGGCGAGTCTTCGATTATCCGCAACAAGGACTGCTTGGAAGGCGGTTGAGCTTGTCCGAAAAGGGTTTGCACTTGGAACAATTCCGGAGGTGTTTTTGAAGTCGGGCCAATTCGGTCACGGAGATTGTTTGGCCTTGGGCCTTTGCCACAAGGTCAGGAACCTGGCTGCAATAGATGCCACCAGGAGCAACGTACTCTCGAATTTGTTTTCCGGCGAAGTAAAGGCCTGTTCCTCCCACGAGTAAAGCGGCCAACGCTCCCCCAACCCTGAACACCTCACGCCGGGTTCGTTTGCCCTGGAGTTGGCGAGAAAGCGAAACAAACCGGCCCTCGGGACACTGCTGCCAACCCTGCGGTTGAGGATCGGATTTTGTGGGGAGTCGAGGATCTCGTTTTTGGGTCATCTTCATGTCCCTGTTATCGGTTAGCCGGTTCTCTGTGTTGGCTGCGACGTCGTGAGCGTCGCGAGAGACTAGTTGCCTGCGGGGCAGTCGATCCACCGGGTCCGCCAGGATCCCACAGCCGGAATATTCCAAAACCACTTGAAACTCGGATTGGTAGAGTCGTCTTTCGCGCCACCGAAGGCGACTTTCTGGACTCCGCATCCCTCATCTCAAACTCTTCAGGACGCGTCCAGGTCTCAATCGTTGAATCCTATTCTATTATCGGCATTGCCCACACCCGAAACTGTGAATTGGCACACACTGCTGGCGAGTAGGTCATTCCGGCACCTTGTTGACCGATTGACGTGAGGATCGCGGGACTCCGTTACTCTCCGCAGCCAGACGATCCGGATCGATGACGGCTATTTTTCGTCGTTTTACTTCGATGATTCCTTCCAGCTGCAGTTGCCCGAGTGTCGCCGTGACGGTCTCGCGAGTGACGCCGATCAAACTGGCGAGTTCTTGGTGGGATAGGGCCAACCGAATGTCACATCGACTCCCCTGCCATTCTCCGTGTGATTCCGTCAGTTCACGGAGCATCCGCAACATCCGATCCCGGCTCGACAAAAATAGCAAATTTCGGAGTCGGTTTTCGATTCGTCGACGACGCAAGCCAATGAGTTTCGTAATCGACAGGGCAGTCTCGGGACTGTCGGTCATCAACGCAACGATGTCGTCTCGCGGGACGACCAAGACCTCCGAATCGACGACCGCCTCGGCGTATTCTTCCCGTTGGTCGCTCCCGACGACCGCCAACTCGCCAAAGACCTCGCCTTCTTCGATGAAGGCCAGGATCGTTTCTTTTCCTTCCGGCGTCAGGTCTTTAATCTTTACCCGTCCGGAAGCCAAGACGAGAACGCTTTGTCCAGGTTCTGTGGGGGAGTAGATGATGGAGTGGCGTTTGTACTTGCGGACCAGCGCAACCTTATCCAGACGTGCGGCTTGGGTTTCCGAAATCCGCTCGAAGATGGCGCAGCGTTTCAAATACCAGAGCTTCGATTCCATGTGGTTGGCTCACTGTCCAGTCTGGCTCTGGGGATGACTCCCGAATCATTGTAACGCACAGAGACAAATGGGCAATGTGATTGCGAACCCCCGCATCCGTGGGAGGGTGAGAGAGGCCAAAAAATCCTTCTGCACACTACTTCGGAAGAAATTGGGGTACTGTGAACTTGCTCACATTCCCGAAGTGATTGTTTTTCGTATCATCTCATTGAAGAAGAAAGATATTTCAAAGCAAATGTCATTCTTGACGTGTTGCCTGCGACATTTGGTCATTGTTACTCCCACGGGCCCTCCGGTGCGGAACTGCCTGGGGAGCAAAGATAGATCTTGTGGAGATTTTCCAATAGATTTGGAACTCTCGAATCCTAATTCACGACTCAAATGACTGGAATCATTCCTTTTGAGTT
>CAYYUU010001187.1:0-2485 GCA_964474955.1 uncultured Alcaligenaceae bacterium
GAGTTCTCCTTCTCGGCGGTCGGTGATCAGCGTCTCGGTCGGGCACTTCATCACGACGTCCCCGCTCTCGGTCGGGAACGTATGGACAGGCAAGCCCATGACTTTTCCGCCACCTTCGGGCCCACGAATCCGGTGGAACCATCCATCGTTCGTGAACGCATCGGTGATTCGTGCGGCATAGGCCCACGAAGCGTTCATCCACAGATATTTATCGTGGTTTGTGCCATCGACCCCTTCTTCGTAATTGAACTCGTCGATGGGCTTGAACTTCGCGCCGTAGGGGTAACGCGAGAGGACGCGAGGCAGCGTCAGAGCCACGTAGCGTGAATCTTCGGACTTGCGGAACGACTTCCAAACGGCGTAATCGACGCCCTCGAAAATCCGGGCCAGATCTCTCGGATTGGGCAACTCGGTGTAACTCTCCATCCCGAACATTCTCGGAGACGTCCCGGCCACGAAAGGAGCATGAGCCGCCGCAGCTACCCCGGACAATTTCTCGAGGAGTTTCACGTCGGGAGCCGTGTGGTCGAATTCGTAATCCCCGACGAGAAGCCCAAAGGGCTCTCCGCCGTACTGCCCAAAGCCCTCCTCGTAGACCTTCTTAAAGAGGTTGCTCATGTCGAACTCGATGGCCCGTTCGAGGTCGTTGCGGAGGACATCCTTCTTCACGTTCAGGACGCGGATTTTGAGCGTCTCGCCGGTCTCCGTTTGGTCGACGAGGTAGTGCAAGCCGCGCCACGTCCCTTCGAGTTTTTGGAAGTCCGGGTGGTGGAGAATTTGATCGAGTTGTTTCGACAACGTCTGGTCGATTTTGGCAATCCAATGATTAATCGAGTCGACCACGTTTTTCGAAACCACCTGACCGGGCGAAACAACCTGGCGCAGGAATTCTTCGAAATAACTCTTGGTTCGCTCGATGGCCGCCTCATCGAGCGGTCGAGTTTCCTGAACCATCATGTCCAGCAAGTCTTGTTCTTGTTGTTCTGTCGTTTGGGTGTCGGGTTGGCTTTGAGGTGCTGATTCGCTCATTGATCTGTCCTCTCGATAGATGGCAAGAGTTTGAACCTATATGTGATTTGTTAGTGGGTGATGCCAGGGGACGGATGCCGCCGCATGGAGCACGAAGGTTCCGAGCATCTCCTACATACTACGGGATTGCACTGGGTCGGGAAAATGTCATCGAGATTTTGCGCATAGAATCGCCCTCTCGGAAGGCCTACTTGGGAGCAGCGTGTTTGGGTCAAACGCTCCCTTCTTTCCCAGGTCATGGAACGCGAAAAATAGACGTCCTAATTGTTGTGGGGCGTGACAATCGCAGCGAAGCACCAGTGCGACACTGGAGCGAGAAAAACAACACGAAGCGCAGGCACACCCGAAAGACTCCTTGTCACACCTTACTATGACAAAACAACGCAAAAACCGGACAGCAAAAAATTTCGCGATCCACGGTCCAGGTGTGGGGCAATCGAACGTTCGGGATCCGTTCGTCCCATCACATACTCCACAACATTCCCCGCCAGAACCATTACTCATCCGCCGAACCGGTCTCCACCCCGAACTCACGTTTCTTCTCGGCTCGCGCGCCGTCGTCGCGCACGAGTTCTTCAATTAATTCCTCGGGACTCATTTTCCCGATTCGAATCGCCCTGCGAATCAGAGACACGGCCAAGTTGTTCGGCTGCAATCTGGCGAGTTCGTTTGCGATGATTTCGAGTTGGTGGTAAAGCTCTTCTTGCGATCGTCCGCGCACCGGGACACTGCCCGAGGTCATGGTCTCGGGCGTTTCCGTGGAACCGTTCTCTTCCTCGGGAGGTGCAACGTCGGGTTCTCCCACGACGTGCTTCAGGAACTCGTGGCACTCGTTCAAAACCTCTTCCAGCTTTCGCAAGTTTGGAGCATCGGACTCAAGTTTCTGTACGAGTCCTTCGTCGAGGAGTTTGTACTCCTCCAGGGTCTCTTTGAGATCTTCATACACGACATCGTTCAGAGGTTTGGCGTTCGCGAAACGGTCGGCCGGAAGTGGCCCTTTTCCATCGTCGGCTAGCTTCTTGTCATACAAGCTGTGTGGCGTTCCATCGATCAGGACGATCGGCATTTGTTCGACCGTAAGGGGAAAAACCACTCCGTAGTCTCGATCGGCGAGGGCATGCGTCAACAGGTCGGAACGGATTTCCATCCCCTCGCCCATGTCTGGGTCGGGAATGGGACGCATCCGATCCCAACATTCCTCGACCATCCGTCGAATTAGCCGCAAGCCATCTCGCAACCCGGCAACACCGTGTTGTTTGACGAGAGCTTCTACGAGTCGCGTTGCAAGGGGTAAGTCTTTCGAAGTGGATATTAATTGCTCGGTGGCGACCTTAATTATTTGCTCCCAATCGGCCTTCTTTTCGGTCGGCTGCCCGGTCTGCGGGTCACGTTGTTTTGTCTCGCGTGCTTTCCGGAATTGCTGATCGACGCCGCCGGGAACTTCCCCACCAGCCGG
>CAYYUU010001188.1:0-2482 GCA_964474955.1 uncultured Alcaligenaceae bacterium
GTGCAACGAGGTCCGCCGGGGGGCGCTCGGCAAGTTCGTTGCAGGTCTCCTCACGTTCGGTCGCTACCGCTACCTCATTCGCGTAATTCGGCACACCGACACGCCGCTGGGTGTGCTGCGAAAGGCCGGCTTCAACACGCTTTGGGTCGAAGACAGCGCCCAGGATTCCGTCCTGTACGAAGCCGCCCGACGAGGTTTTTGGCTCGTCCCGAGGCTCCCTTTAATGCCCCGCGATCACCTCGTGTCTCGGAAAGTCTCCAAGTTCTCCCAGGCTCCGTCGGTGATATTCTGGGACGTGGGAAATGCTCTCGAAGCCGAACAAGTCCAGAGCGTCGCGGAAGTGGCCCGTGCCGTCCAGAACGTCTATCCCGTCCGGCGGCATTTGTGTGCGAACGCCTGGAGTGGTTTCGACCAATACTCCCAGGTCGTGAGCATCGTCGGCGTCCACCGATGGCCGCTCATGACCGGACTCGATCTCAAGGATTACAAGACGTGGCTCACCCAAAGGCGACTGCTCGCGAGCCCCGGTACGTTCATGTTGACGTGGATCCAAAACCACATCCCCGACCAACACCTGCGATTGTTCCAAACGCAATCCGGCAGACACACCGCGTCCAAAAATCCGCAAGACCCAAACAACTTCGGAGATGTCATCGGACCCCAACCGGCCCAAGTGCGTTTGCTCACGTATGCCGCGTTGGGTGCCGGATACAAAGGGATTGCCTACTGGTCGGATCTTTTTCTGGCCGACACACACCAGGGCCGCGACCGGTTGTATAGCGTTGCCCTTTTGAACAAAGAACTCGAGATGCTCGAGCCGATGTTGCTCGCGACGAACGGGGCTCCGAAGTGGATCAAGACGTCTCACCCGAGCGTCCAAGCGGCAGTCTTCCGGACGTCCCGCGGAGTCTTGGTGCTGCCGATGTGGCTGGGAGAAGGTTCGCAATTCGTGCCAGGGCAGTCGGCGACGAACAAGCTCGAGATTCTGGTGCCGCAAGTTTCGCAAGCCATGCAAGCCTGGGAGGTCACTCCGGGAGAGGTGCGGTCACTCCAAGTCCGACGGATGCCCGGTGGTCTGCGAGTCACATTACCCGAGTTCGGATTGACCTCGGCGGTCGTCTTCACCGGAGACACGAAGCTGATCGTTTGGTTCCAGAAGCGAGCCCAGTGGTGGAGGAAGTCGGCGTCTCAATTTGCCTTCAGCCAGGCCCAACTCGAAGTCCAAAAGGCCGAAAAGGTCCAGACCCAGCTCAAACGCCTTGGTCAAACCGTCTCCGACTCCGACGAACTGTTACGCCGCGCGAGCGGGAGGTTGTTGAGTTCTCGTGCGAAGTATGAGAAGGGGTTGTACGGCGAAGCCTACCGCGACGCCCAGCGAGCCCTTCGTCCCGTCCGAATCCTCATGCGAGCCCAATGGGAAAAGGCCGTTCGCGGGCTCAACAGCCCGGTCGCCGTCCCGCACGCCGTCAGCTACTACACGCTGCCGAGCTTCTGGGAGATGGTCAACGAGATTCGACAGACGACGCCCGCGAGCAACGTCCTTCCCGATGGGGATTTCGAAGACGTCGACCAGAAAGGCCCACCGACCTGGGAACTGGAACGAATCGACAATCTTGACCCGGTCGTCTCGCGAGCCCTTCGAGTGAATGCCCAGACACGCGAGTACGGGACCCAACCGAAACAAGGCCGGGTGTGCTCGATGCTCCACGTCGCCCCGAAGAATCCGGAGCGACCACCGGGAGCCCTCGAACGCACGTATCTGGCGATCACGAGTCGTCCCGTCAAGCTCCCGCCTGGTTCGCTGGTGCGGATAAGCTATTGGGTCAAAATTCCGAACCCGATTCGTGCCTCCGTCGATGGAGCCCTTATTTTCGACACGGCGGCGGGCGAACCATTGGCGATCCGCCTGAAAGAGCCCACGACACGGTTCGACTCGAAAACGAAGAAGAAAGAAGTCGTCTGGAAAAAGTATTCGGTCTTCCGCCGCGTTCCGGCCAATGGAGAGGTTCGAGTGACGTGTGCGTTGAGCGGACTCGGGACGGTTTACTTTGATGACGTGCAGATCGAACCACTACGCGGAAGCGGAAGCGGCGAAGGAATTGCGAGGAATCCAATTCCGCGTCACTGAGAGACGAGAATCTGACGCTCGGACGAACGACTCCACGAAAAACGAGTTCAGGACCTTATCGGTTTTTGGATGGATCACTGAACGGGTTGCTCAGGATGAGTGAGGTGCGGCGTCCGTTTGTCAAGATTTTGATGTAGCGGATATCGAGTGAAGGAAAAGCGGAGAGGGGGGATTCGAACCTTGTCCGGATTCCCTGGAGAACAGGCGATTTTTGAAGAGGGCGGCGCAGAATCCGGCGCACTGGATCCAAAACTGCAATCGTCGTCGAAGCGTGGCCAACATTGCCAGAAGGCATTCGGGCTGGGATTTTGGCCATGATTCGAGGGGCGAGGAACTGAGTTCTTTTCTGTCTAC
>CAYYUU010001189.1:0-2474 GCA_964474955.1 uncultured Alcaligenaceae bacterium
GAAGCAGAGGGCCTCCACAAGATCCTGATCATTGGGGCCGAGTCGCTCTTCATTGATCGGGTCAAGGAGTTGTTGCCCGAAGACGAGAACTTCAAATACGAGCTGGCCAACAGCGGATTCGAAGCCGGAACCGCCGCCCACAGCTTCCACCCCGACACCATCATCATTGACTTGGCGATGGGACGTGGTGACGCTTTGGCGATCGGCAAGACCCTTCGCAACACCAGCAACTATGAGAAGACTCCGATCATTGCGTTGGCCAATGAAGACGAGGCCGAGCCCGAAGCGTTGCTCGCTTATGGGTTCACCGAAGTTTTCAAGAAGCCCTTCGACGTGGCTTTGTTGGCCGAGCGGATCAAGCACGTTGCCGAGGAGACTCGCGATTCGATGTAACGGCGAAAAATCCTGGTCGACTCGTCTCTTCGGAGCAATCCCATAGCCGGGCTTTGGTGAATTCCAAGCCCGGCTATTTTTGTGCATGATGCCCCAGATTGGAACATTCCGACCTATCGGTTGTAAAAAATTCCTACAAAGTTGTCCGCGAATGGAAAGAGATTCACGCGGACGGTTGTCCATGCCGATAACCTAAATGTCTGTCAGATTGCGAGTTACGACAGACGCCCCGAAGTTTTTTTGATTGTGGCATGCGACGTGCATTTACAATATACGACGGACGATGAGACGTAAGGGCCGGACAGAGAAGAGGTTCGTGCGTTTCCGAGAGTGATGGGTCGTCAGGTGGAGGAGACCTCTGCCGGAACAGAGTTGGTTTCTGGACTGCCTGACGATCTCCACTCGCTTCCGTTGAGATTCCACGTCGAGAAAAGAGCCAGAGAGGTTGGCCTTCAGCCAACAAAAAATCTCGTTCGTTTTCTGGGGCGTTGCCCCAGGCTATGTTGACTTTGGCCTTCGGCCAAAAGAAAAAGACATAACCAACACTTGTTTGATCACCCTTCTGAGCGTTTCGATTTTTTGAAATCCCGTTAGATTGCCTGTTTCCCGCGTTGCTCCCGGGTCGACCGACTCCGACCCGGGATGTGGTGACAACGAACACGCTCTGACCCGGCGTGTCCGGTTGTCGCCAAACCCCCTCTCCTCCCGAAAGCCGCGTTTCCCCCAACGCGGCTTTTTTCTTTTTCCTGCAAATGATTCCGTTCCCCATCTCAAGGCAGAATCGCGAACACCCTCGCCGGGAACCCAGAGCCTCGCTTGGGCTTTGGAAATGACACCACAACCAGCGCCCCATATTCGGGGACCTGATCCAGATTGGTCAGGAGTTCGATTTGGTAGTGGTTGCTTTTCAAGACGTAGGTCTCCAAAGTGTAATCGTCTTTGCTGGTCGCGAGGCCCGGATCGGTGTCCGTGGTTTCGTGACCGGAGGCCGTGATCTTTCTCTTTTCGTAGAGAAACTTGAGTGTCTCTAAGCTCCAACCGGGATAGTGGGCAACGCCTTTCTTGTCCTTGTTTTGCATCTTGGCCGCGTCGGGCCAACGTTTCGACCAGTCGGTTCGCATGGCGACGAAGGCTCCCTTGGGAATGGGACCGTGTCGCTTTTCCCAGTTCTTGATGTCGTTCATTCGCAAGGTGTAATCGGGGTTCTTCTCGACTGCCTTGTGAACGTCCAGAACCACCAACGGCAATATCATTTCTTTGAGCGATATTTCATCGACCGTGCGTAGACCTTTGGCGAAATGCGCGGGCGGATCAACGTGCGTTCCCCACTGACCGACGATGGTATATCGCTGTGCCCAAAATCCCGAACCGAGCGATCCCACACCTTTCTCGTAGTAGTAAATGGTCTCTCGTTTTTCGTCGGGGAAGCCGGGCCAATGTGGGATTCCCGGTTGGAAGGCGTGCGTCAAATCTACAAATTTCTTCTTCTTGAGGATCTTGGAAATCTCAAGAAGGCTCGGCTCTTTCTGAGCCTGCGGCGCGACAGGACGGGCACCGTCGACGAGGATGAGCGAGAGGAACGCGAAACAACCAAAGGTCTTCAAGTAGTTCATTGTCCAGGAACCTTGTTGGGAAGCTGCGTGACGAAATCACCTTGATTGTATTGTCGTTTCTCATGGAACGGTTGCCCAGTTCGGAGATGATGAGATTGGGATGTGGCGGCAACGGACACACATGTTCCATCGAATCAGTTTACTGTTGATCTTCGTCAGATTTGGGTTTTGAGCAATCGAATTCGATTGGTTCGTGAACCACCATTGGCTCCGGGACGAATCCACCACGGGGGATTTTGGCCAATACTTCAGGTGGGATGTTTGCCGATGCGTCAAATTCGATAATCGGCCACATGGGATCCGGCATTTCACCGTCTTGATTATCGTTTCGCGGCGGTTCGTCTCTCACAGTGTATTTCTCTCAAATAGAAAGCTATGTTTCGCAACCGCATCTCGGACTCGTTCCATATGTCATGTTCGCGAAATTTTTCTCATCGATCTTGAGTCAATCTCTATTTCCTTGCCCTC
>CAYYUU010001190.1:0-2472 GCA_964474955.1 uncultured Alcaligenaceae bacterium
TGGAGTGTGGTTCCGTGACGCCTACAAAAAAAAAAACAAAAATAACAAAGCGGCGTCGAGCCGCCGCACTCCAAAACAAAACAAAAACAAAAACAAAAGCGGCAGCTAGCTGCCGCACTCCAAAATAAAATCAAAAACAAAGACAAAAATACCAAAGCGGCAGCGAGCTGCAGCACTCCAAAAACCAAAGCAACGGCACACGGAGTGTGCCTACTACTCAAAAAAACAAAGACAAAGTTACTTCGGAACGATCCGCAATGTGACCGACGGCGCAGCGTGTTGGGTGTTTGTTCCTTCCCGTCGGGCGAAGACGACGATAGGATGATCGGTCGGTTTGACCCACGGTTCGCAGTGGAAAACGATCGTCCGGCGGGTTTCGTTTTCCGTGATCAGAATGCCGTTGAGGCCGATGTCGAGCACCTTTACGCCGTGGGGCATTCCTTCAACGGAGATGGGGATGCGGCGTTTGAAGCCGTTGAGACGTTTGATGAATACCGTCAATTTCGTCTTCCCGCCCGGTTTCAAAGTAATTTCGCGTTCCTTCGTCCAGGTCTTGATGTCCTTCAATTTTGCCGTGCTGATCTTCCCGCCAGAAGCGACTTTCCGGACGGTCTTGCCGGTAATCTTGGCTTCGGCGATGACCGAAAAGGCGGGAGTTTTCTTCGTAAGTTTGGCGTTCGGGGTCGCCTGAAGCGCGACCGTCGTGTTGTTTTCTCCGGCGAGGATGGTAGTTTCCGGCGCAGTGATGCCCGGCGGTAGTCCCTGGAATTTCAAATGAATTGGGCCATCGTATTCGTCGATGCGTGTGGCGTTGATCGTCAGAGGAATTGCTCCTCCTTGCCACACCTTTGGGTTTCGAGGATTGACATTGATCTGGAAGTTTGGCTGTGGCCGTCGGAAATTTATGCGGTAGGCGAAGTTCTCGCCGCCACGATTTTGAGTATCGCGAATCCGAAGATAATACGTGCCTGTGCGTGGCGGGTCGAAGACGATCCGGGAATCGCGACCAAGGCCGATGGCGTCGTCATTGCGGTAATACACCTTCGTTAGCGGAAATCCATTTGGGGGGAGCTTCGTGCCGGGTGGATGAATCGTGACCTTGTACATCGGTTCGCCCTTGGAGACGAACGTTGGCGTTGTTCCAAGGAATCCCTGGCGTTTGCCGCGGTGAGTGAAGAATTGACAGTCCGAATCGGGATGCGTCGGCAGGTCGCGAATGCGAATGAGTTGTGTGCCGACGTAGATGTAATCGTTGATGGCCAGTTCGCTCCACGCTTCGATTCGGATGCCCGACTGAACGTTGTTATGGTCCCGAAACGCCACATAGGTTTTGGCGACGGGGCGGAGGACCGCTCGTTCGAGTGGGTCTCGGTTGGAGTCGAGTATCTCGATCAAGGAATCCAGGTCCGAGCCGAGTTTCTGAGATTCGACTTCGAGGATGATCCGCTTCCCTTTTGTAGCTTGGAATTTCCAAAGATCGCTTTCGCCAGGATTGGAAATCTGACCATTGGTCACGCCCGGAACGGTCACGCTGGTGAGTTTTTCAGTTTCAAGGAACTCAGCGTTTTCATTGACCGCGAGTTGGAAGGAACCCCGAGCTTGGCCGTGGGGTGTCGAGAGTTTGAGTGGAATCGTCTGACCGCTACGGTGTTTGGTGGCATCGATTGTCACTCGATCCTTGCCAAGAAAGACACCGCGAACCTGGACGTCGGTTTTCTGTCCTTGCGGAACGCCGAGAGGATAGACGGAGGTGATCACAGGAACTTTGCCAAGTTTCAATTCGTAAAGCATGCCAGGATTGCCGCGATACTCTCGGTCTCGAATGCCGAGGGAATATACACCCTCTTTGGGGACTGCGAACCCGAGAAAGCCGGCTGTGCTTTGGGCCAAGACTTGGCCTCGGTCATCGACGAGGACCAAATACGGATCGATGGCTGGGCGACCTTTCTTGGATTTGGCGGTGAAGGCAACGCCGAGTTGTTGTCCTTGTTTCATTCGAAACCGGAAGTAATCGAGGTCGCCTGTTTTTTCCAATACGCCGGAGATTGTTTCTTGCGAGCTGATCCTTTGGCCGTGTGTCGGTGAGTTATTCGGCTCGGTTTCTTTGACTTGGTGTTTCTTTTTCGAAGTATTTCCATTTTTCTTTTGCGATTCCATCGGATCAACGGAGACTTCGGATAGTCGAACGTCGGTGTTATTCGTTCTGCGAGCACTGCCCTTCCCTGCTCCGCTCCCGAAGCCAGCCTGAGATTGCACCTTGCTAGAGACCGCGTCGATCTTTGTCATCGTTCCGTTGTATTGACCGACCCAAATGGATTTCTGATCGGGGTCGATGCACATTGACAGTGGGGTGTCATCGAGCTTCGTAGAGGTGGCCAGCGTCGTCATTTTCTTGGCGTCCCAAATCTTCAACGGTCTGTCTTCGCTGAGAGAATACAGACGCTTACCGTCTTGCGAATAGGCCAACCGCAC
>CAYYUU010001191.1:0-2471 GCA_964474955.1 uncultured Alcaligenaceae bacterium
TGTCCGTTTGGTTAGTCATGATACGACCGAAAGCTGGAGATGCGACGCTGCGGGTTCAGGTTCAGGAGCCGGACGGTCCAGGACCGAATCGACAAGGTAATAGAGCAGTTCCCGAAGTTCGACGGGCTCGACTTCGTCGGCGATCGCTTCAGCCCGAGCTTGATTTTTATCGACGAGTCGGGCCGCTTTCGCATACACTTTCGCCGCGTCGAAGATTTCCCGAACGCGAGCATCGATCGTTTCTTCTTGTGCGTTGGATTGATCTTGCTGAAGCAGTGCCAGCAACTCCTCTCGAACAGCCGTTTCACTGGCTTCCAAGGCCAGAGCGAGTAGCAACGTCGGGCGTGCCGCAAGGACGTCTTGGCCGACGAGCATTTTGTTGTCGTCGTCGCCTTCCCAGTCTTTCAAATCATTCAAAATTTGAAATGCCACGCCGAGGTTCTTGCTGAACTCGGTGACCATCTTCTCATACTTCTCGGCCGGACCCGCCAAACGCAATCCCGAGTACAGTGCCGCCTCGAACGCTGGCGACGTCTTGAGGGCATAAATCTTGAGCGCGTCGAGTGGCGTCAACGTCTTGTCTTTCGCGTCGCGCCAAAGCAACTCGGCCCCTTGTCCTTCGGACAACTTCAAGTGAGCCTGCGCGAGCGAATCCATGATGTCGGCAGCAACCTCCGCCCCGAGTTCCTTCCGCTCGCGACTCACGAGCCGATAGCCCAGACCGATGAGATAGTCACCAACATTGATAGCCGTCCCTACACCGTACTGACGGTGCAATGTCTCTCGGCCATAGCGGAACGTGTCGTCGTCCTCGATGTCGTCGTGGACGAGCGAGGCTTTGTGGAAAGTCTCGATCGCCAAAGCAACTCGCTTGACCGAATCCGACAACTCGAGCTTTTCCTCCCCGTACGTTCCCGGAGCCCCTTGCAACGCATCGTAAGCCGCGAGCGTCACGAACGGGCGCGACCGCTTTCCACCTTGGGCGAGCCAATCATACGCAATCGTTTCGTGGCTCACCAGAGGATCTGTCGCCTGAGCATTCTTGGCGGTTGCCCTTGGCCGCGGAGCCAAATGACTCAATTCGGGTTCTTCGCAAGTTCGATGGGCCGCCCGCATCAGGTGAACGTACGAACGAGTCTTGACAGCCGGCGCTGGTGTCTTGAGTTCGATCAACTCGGCGACCCAGTCTTCATCGACCGACGTGTTGCGACAGTTGCTTGACAGTAATGGCGTCGCCACGCACGGAATGCCTGCAAGCAAAATCTTGTCGATGGCTTTTTCCAGAACGTTCAAGCACGCCACCCCGACGATTGCGTCGATGTGTCCGCTGACGATGATTTTCAGAACGATCGGCGTCCCCTCGGAGACGAGCACTTTATACCCGAGGTCTTCGGCCTTGGTCTTGAAGTCGGCGACAGAACACGCTCCGCATTGTCGGCAGTCGAGCCCGAACTCGTCGTAATCCGCCGGACATCCTTCGGCATGCTTGAGGCAGTGGGGCAACAGAAGCATCCGCCTATGGAACGGAACCGCCTGGACTTGCTCACGCCAAAACTCGTTGGCGATGCAGACCATCGCGAAACCGAGATATTGCTCGCCCAGCTCAAGCCGCTTCAGCAGGTGCTCGCCCATCTCCCGGAGTTCCGGTTTCGTCACGGGGTTGGACTTGTCGAGCGGTGCGGCATACTTGGCGGCCTCGGCGCGGATTTTGTCTCGCTCCGCGCGAACCTGAGGGACGTCTTTCAAATGCGCGGTGCTCTCGCGTTTTTTCTTCTTTGGTTTCGTCTCGGCAGCGGTAGCCACAGTGGTATCCTCAAGGGGGGTCGTAGTCACGTTCGCGGAACAATAGGAGAGGTGTCAGTTGTGGTTGGTGTTGTTCGAATCGTTGTTCGCTTGGGGGTACACGAAATTTAACGAGACGATGAGCAATGGATCAATGTGCGACACGGAATCGTCCGGATTCAGGACGATCACGCGCCTTCCGGTTTGTCCCAGAGCAATAAAATCAGGGTGTGGAATGTGCACATCAACTCCGTCAGCCGTTCGAATCGTAAATGGCTCGAATGGCTGCCGTCGAACGGCCTCACGAATTACGCGAATTTCCATGTCTCTATTCCGTCGGCAGTCGGCCCCGTTTACGAGCGCGGCCCAACGCAGCCACAGTAAACACAATCGGATACATCTTCTCAAAATACCACAACTTTGCAAAGTAAAAACCGATGGGCGTGGGATCGGCAAGACCTCCCCTCTCCACTTGCTCGACGAGCCAAAGAAGGCCTTTATTCACTGCCGCTTCCGTCTCGGGGCCGGCGTCCAACAACACCTCAACGGCAAGGGCCGTTTCTTCGACGCTCGATGGAGTTGCTTTTCCGCATCCCCAACCCCCGACATCATTTTGGTTGGCCAACAACCATCGGATTCCATGGTGGGCCGGTTCCTGTTTCATCCTATCGAGATCGCGATACGCGGCC
>CAYYUU010001192.1:0-2468 GCA_964474955.1 uncultured Alcaligenaceae bacterium
ACGCTGGCAACGACGCATTGTTTGTCGTGCGTTGTGACCTTTTTAATTTCCCAGGCGGAACGCCTGGGCTATGTAAATGGTCGGGCCTTCGGCCCTCCGGCAATGAGGCGACTTCGGTGTGTTGTTGAGGGCCAAAGGCCCGACCATTTACATAGCCCAGGCGTTCCGCCTGGGTTTCTGGGAATTGAACCCTTCGCGAAAAACTTTCGACCACACCAAAACTTATTTGCTTCACTCAAGCGCCTGTTCCCACAACTTCTTGGCGTTGCCACTACTACGAAACCCCACCGTCGCCTTCTCCCTCGCCTGTTCCGACCTTGGGTCCGTACAATGAACAGGAAACAACCCCACTCGGGAGATGACAATGAGCGAGACAAATCAAGATTCTGAACGACCCAAGGATAGCGACACGGCAACCACAGTCTTCGTCGAAGACGTGGAGCTGGAAGGGCACATCATCGATTCGTTGCTATTGCCCAAGGTGCTCGATGAGATACTGACGCACGGCGGAAAGTACACTCTCAAAGAGATGCGGATTGGCCAGAGCCAACGCGATGCAAGTTACGCCCGGATCGAGATTCAAGCCCCTGACGGAGATTCCCTCGAAGAAATACTTGGTCTGGTGCAAGACCACGGAGCCGCTCGCGTCTCGGGCACGGACTGCGACATCGAAGTCGCCGACATGGATGGGGCGTTTCCGGACAAGTTTTACAGCACGACAAATTATCGAACGCAAGTCCGCATCGACGGCGAATGGGTCGACGTCGAAGACCAGGAAATGGACTGCGGGATTCTGATTGATCCCGAAGGTGCGGCGGCGCGATGCGTCCCGATGCTTCAGATCCGCAAGGGAGATCGGATCGTCGTGGGGCGAAAGGGATTGCGTGTGTTCCCGATGGAAACGGTCCAACGGCAGAATTTGTTCGAGTTCATGGGCAGCCCTGTTTCGAGCGAAAAGCCCAAGGGCGTGACGGTTCGAGAGATCGCAGCGACGATGCGTCGGACGCGAGAAAGCGGAGACAAAATCTTGGCCGTCCTCGGACCTGCCGTCGTGCACACAGGCGGCGTCGAGCACATTTGTCGGTTGATCAGCGAAGGATTTCTGCACATCATCTTCGCCGGAAACGCTCTGGCCACGCACGACATTGAGCAAGCTTTGTATGGAACGAGTCTCGGAGTGTCGTTGGACCGAGGGCTCCCCGCCGAGGAAGGACACGAACACCACCTCCGGGCGATCAACACAATCCGTCGTTGCGGTAGTATCGCCAAGGCCGTCGAACAGGAAGTCCTCAAGAGCGGGATCATGTACGAGTGCACCAAGCACAAGATACCTTACGTCCTTGGCGGAAGCATTCGCGACGACGGCCCATTGCCCGAAGTCATCACGGACGTCCTGGAAGCTCAACAGCAAATGCGAGATCGCATTCGCAGCGTTGGGTTCTGTCTGATGATCGCGTCCGCACTGCATTCGATCGCGACTGGAAACTTGTTGCCGGCATGGGTGAAGGTCGCTTGCGTCGACATCAATCCTGCGACGGTCACGAAACTGACCGATCGAGGGACGGCCCAGAGCGTCGGGATCGTGACGGACGTCGAGCCGTTCTTGCGTTCCTTGGTCCATGAGTTGTTGGGAAGATGACGTGCGGTCGGGAAGGCGACGCCTTCGCTGGCCTGAAGGAACAGGAGGGGGCGAATTTTGGAAAGTTGCTTTTCGCTCCGCGAAAAGTGTTTTGTTTTTGCGATCTTTGCGCTCCGCAAAAAACAACTCCGACACGCCCCGGATAAGCCTCTGAGTTATCCGGAGACCGAGACGCACTGGCCGGATCGGAATTTGCGTGCTAAATTTAGGGTGTGCCTTCCCACGCTCTTAGTGTTCGCTGCTGTTTAGAAGAACGCCCCATTCTGTCGACCAAGTGGGTCGAGCACTCAACAAGCACGCAATTCCGGAACCGACCTGCCCGGTTCCCCACAAGACTGTCACCCGTCTGCACCGGAGTCCGACGTCAGCTCGGCAACCGAGCCCCGACCCTTACATCTTGAGAATGAGTCAAGAAGCCGAACATCATGATACCTCTCCCCACAAAATCCGACTGGGTCCGCATCGGCTTGATTGGTGGGCTCGGTGCCGGGATAGTCATGGGCTACCTGCTCTTCAAGGAACGACATCTCTGGGCACTCGTCCGGAGTTGGGATTTGATGGGCCTAATACTCGTGGTCCTTTGTGTCGGAGTGTGGTTAGCGCTGACGTTCTTACGTTCCCAATATCGGCAGATCCTCGCCCAACTCGGCGAACACGTTTTGGCTTTTCGCAATAACCCGGCGACGCACGAAGACACGCTCCACCAGCGCATGCCCGTCGCCAATTCGGATTATGACCCCCTCTATGACGCCATCGACGCGTTCTTTACCAGCTACCGCAAGGCCCTCACCGTCCGGGTGAATCATATCGTAACGTTCGAGACGTTGCG
>CAYYUU010001193.1:0-2462 GCA_964474955.1 uncultured Alcaligenaceae bacterium
ACGACCAGGAGCAACCACATCCGGATTTGTTTCCACATCATTATTCCATACCTCGGTCCTGAGGATGCTGACACAGGACTCTCTATTTCGTGCGGATGGTAAATCTTGTTGATCGTAGGATATCCGGAAACCGACCGGGTGGGGGTAAGACGGCGGAGTAAGGGATTCCGATGACTTGTTCCCACAATCGTTTTTGGCGTGGGGTGAGTTGCTTCAAGACTTCTTGGACAGTTGCTCGACTGAGTCGGTCGGCGTTCTTCCAGCGCTGCTTGCGACTACCAAACAAAATGACGCCAACATTCAGTTTGTTCCGAAAACTCGTCCGCATGGTTTTGAGAATCATCTCGCGTTGCTCGTCGGTAATCTCGAGGCGGTCACTAACATGGGAAGTCAGAAATGCCTCCGGGCCGAGTTGCTGTAGTCGAAGCTGGTCGAATCGTTTCGCTTGAGCACTCGTCAATAAATTATTGACGGCTTTAATATCCTCAGCTACAAGCTGTTCCCATTTTCTCATGCGAGCTTCTTTGGTGAGCCCCTTGAGTGCTCGTTTTCGTGCCTCCGTCAGCTCCCCAATCCGCTGGGTTTGTGCTTTGGATAGTTTTAATTCTTGTTGCACTTGGACATCGAACAAGCTCGTCAATGGGTCGGGGTGAGGAGCCAGAGTGAGTTTGACGTTTGGCGTATTCTTTTTCCCGAGAGAGATTTTGTCCGACTGATGAATGGCTGCTTGAGGTCTCTCGGTTGTCGATTTGCTAGCGTCGGTGCGTACACTCTGCCACCAAAGGACACCAATTAGACCTCCCAACACAACGACCAGTACCGAAACAAATATCGCCGACGGGATCCGTTGTAGAACGACTCGCCTCAGTTCTCGCTTCACCAACGAAACAACTTCCGCCGAAACAAGCTCGCCCATCAATTGCGACGACGTCACGGCCAATCGTGCTGCGCGAGTTGTGGTGACAGTCAAGAGAGCTTGCATGGTCGCCGAAGAATTCTCCGCCAAAGACGACGCCAGCAAGGTCGTCGAAAGTTCCACACCTCGGCGTGTGAGGCGCTGACGCAACAGAGCCCGACCTCGGTCCAGGCGTCCTTTCACCGTTCCAAGGTTACATCCCAGCTCGCGAGACGCTTCATCCCGAGTTTTTCCTTCTAAGTAGCACAGGACCAGCGGAGCCTGATACTGTTCGGGAAGACGATGGAGTTCTTCGTCGAGCAGAATTCGTATCTCTCGCCAGGTCACCTCGCTCGCCGGGTCGGCTTCCTGAACTTGCTCGGAAGTTGAGGCTGTAGTTCGGACTCGGGAACGTCGCTTCCTCAGATCCGAAGCCACACGGAAGGCGACTCCATGCAACCAACTGCCGAGAGATTCCTTGACGCGAATCGAACCCGATTTGTAGGCTAAAACCAGGAATGTGGCCTGCGAAGCATCTTCCGCATCGTGGCGATTGTGCAGAAGACGACAGCACACCCCGAACACCATTGCTCCATGTCGTTGGAGGATTGCAGCAAATGCATTCTCGTCTCGGTCTCTGTGGAACCGATTCAATAATTCTGTGTCCGATTCGTTTCCACTATTCTCCGCGACGAGGAGTTGGCGCAGGTGTGGAAGAACCTGAGATTGTGGATCGTTGCTCATATCAACAGCCAGGAACCCGTCTCCAACGAAGACAGTAGACTCAGCACACGCTCTCTACCAACATAGTGGTCGTGTTAGAATTTCCGGCATGACAATTTCGCAAACTTTTTTCGAACGATCCAAAGAAGTGAAAAGGTGTGTCGTGGATTTCTGAGTTGTTGAGGAAAGTAGTAGGCACCCTCCGTGTGCCGTTATCTTTGGTTGTTGTTTTGGAGTGCGTCAACGAAGCTGACGCTTTGGTAGTTTTGTCTTTTGTCTTTGTCTTTGTTCCTGTCGCCTTCAAGTCCACACCCCGCCACAACATCCAGACGATCATTTCTTCTTCGATCCAGATGTTACTCACGCAACCGGAATAACGTCCTCAGCGCCTCCAACAACGTATGGCGATCCTGCAACTCTTGGGTTTCTTCCGCCAAGGCCGAGATCGGACCATGGAGCAACCGGTTCTCGAAAAGATAGAACGCATACTCAATCTCTTTGCGGTCATCCTCGGTCAACCGGCCATTGAGTTTCTTGAATAGCCCTTCGACGACGGCTTGGCGTTTGCCTTCAGAGTCCTGCTTGAGCTTCGCAATGATGGGGCCATTTTGTCGGCGGGACCAATCCTTTTGAAACCGCTTCACCTCTTGCTCAATGATGTTCTTCGCGGGGGGAATGTGTTTGCGTCGCGCCGCGAGCGTTTGCTCTTTCAATCGAGTCAGGTCATCGATGTTGAACAAACACGTCCGATCCCCGTCGTGAATGTCGGGGTCGAAATCACGCGGAACGGCAATGTCGAGAATGACGACTCGAACGCACGTTCGCTTGGCCAGGACTCGCTTGT
>CAYYUU010001194.1:0-2459 GCA_964474955.1 uncultured Alcaligenaceae bacterium
GCCATTCGATCTAATGATCGGAGTGAATCGCAATGTTTATAAGGCGGGTGTTCACCAGGGCCAAGACTTGTTCGATCAACGAACCTCATTAATCCAATATGCCGATCTATTCAATGCATTCCCCGAAGTTACGTTTCCCATCTCTGTCCTCACAAGTAATCAAAATCAAGAACTTGTGAGTTATAGTTGGATCTTCCCCAACGTGGTCACGAGTGGTCATTGGTGGTATTCGAACATCCCGAACTATATTGCGAGCGATTGCCGCGCCAGACTCCAGGCCGTTCCCAAAACGAAACAGATTGGTTATTACTCCGACGCTTACAAGTTGGAGTTCGTGTTGCCGAAGTACAATATGTATCGGCGCACATTGGCCAAGGTCTTGGCAGATGACTTCGTGCGAGCTGGATTGTTGACCGAGAAACAAGCCCTGGGGTTAGCCCAGAATGTTTTGCGGGACAACGTGCGGCGGATCTTTGACGTGTGATCAGGAACAGGGAACAGAAAAACAAGTCCCAAGCTGCAGAGATCACAGAGTTCACAGAGAAACACACTGAGTTTTTCCTCTGTGAACTCTGTGATCTCTGAGGCTTTTCTTCCTTCGCGTGTTCACCCTTTCGCGTGAGGTCTTGCTTTCCTCCTTACTCTGGCCGTCTCGTCGGAAGAAGTGGGTTACGTTCATCGTTCGGAGTTCCGGATTCTTCCTTGCCTCGCGGGTCGTAATATCTACGCGGAAGCTACGTCGACAAGAATCGTGTACTCACACCATTTCCTTTTGATTGTCTCAAGCGAGAGGCAACAATTCCTTTAGACATATTTTGCGAGACTGAAAATATAAGGGCCTCCAAATACCGGTCCTCTCGCAAATACTGGTTATTCTGAGTGTCAGGATCATGACACACCTGATCGTCATAACAAGTGGTTCTCGCCACGTGACGGCTATTTCTGTGTATCTTCCTATCGAGGGGTTCTGGTGTGACTGCGAGTGTCGCTCAATACACAGTGTCGGAGAAGATATTACTTGCGGCGTTCGAACTGGACGCTAATGGAGAATCCCCATTCACCGCAGAATCGCTCATCGTCCAATCATGGAAACTTTATCCTCGGACGTTCGGGTTGAAGGGTTTTGCGGAATCCTATCCCGACTCGAACAAAGTTCTCACGAGTATCATGGGCGAGCGAGGGCTCGCTCGCAAGGGGTGGCTCATCAAGATGGGCCAAAAACTTTATGCCCTCACACGAGACGGAAAACGAATGGTCGCGAGACTCAAAGGAGAAGATGAGCCGGAACTCGACAAACACATAACGCTCCCACCCGAGCACGACAAATTCCTACTCCATTTGTTGAGTAGTTCGGCCTACCAGAAATTCGAGAGTAATCAGAAGAACGATCTGGCCTTCGCCGATGCCTGTCGGTTTTGGGACATCACCCAAAATCTCAAAGGAAATGCTCTCGACGAACAGTTGGCGTCTGTGGATCGTAGATTCAACGAACTGGAACAGACGTTGTCCCAGGACGACGCCGAACTCGTCGGGGGAAAGATTGTTTCGGCGGGAGATATTCGAGTCTTACGGAATTTACACAACTACATGCAAGACCGGTTCGAAAGCGTGTTGAAACTCCTCCGAAGCCGGTCTTCGCGTCGATAGAATGCGAGGAATCGGTTCGGCTACTTTTGCGATTCTCGCAACGTGATCGAAATATTCATTGGTTGCCCTTCACGGAGCACCTGGAGGGTAACTCGCGTCCCGGCTTTTTGACTTTCGATGTAGGTCAGAAAATCATCAAACGTATTCACTTTCTTCGCATCCACGCCCACGATCAAATCAGCCTTCGATCGATCTAACCCACGCATCACAAATGGGCCTTGTTGGATCTCAACGACTAGCGGTCCACGCAGTCCAGCTTTTACGGCGGGTCCGTTTGGGTCGAGCTTCCCGACGAGGAGTCCTTGCGGCAACTCGTAAACGCTGAAAATCCCAGTGTCGGGTCGTCGCACATGGCCGTACCGGATGAGGTCCTTGACGACTCGCCTGGCGGTGTTCGACGGAATCGCCAACCCAACTCCCGAATTTTGTCCAGCCCGCCCGATGATCGCAGTGGTGATTCCAACCATGTGGCCTTGGGTATTGAGCAACGGTCCGCCCGAATTCCCGGGATTGATCGCGGCATCGGTTTGGATGACGCCACGAATCAGGCGATTGTTTTCCGACCGAAGTGACCGATTCAAGCTGCTGACAATTCCGGTCGTCAGCGTCCGCTCCAGTCCGAACGGATTGCCCAACGCGAAGACGCGGAACCCGACGACCAACTTGCTCGAATCGCCCCACGTGATCGGCACGAGTTTTTCGGGGGGAGCTTTGATGCGGATGACGGCGAGGTCGTTATTGGGATCCGTGCCGACGACTTTTCCCTCGTACATCCTTCCGTCGGCGAGCGTCGCCGCGATGCGTGAGCTTCC